>JBKJQR010000026.1:0-7457 GCA_046593895.1 Gemmatimonadaceae bacterium
CGATCCCCCAGCGCGCGCCGGCAGCGGTACCGCGAGCGCGGATGCTGCGCTAGCCGCACGCCCTGCAGCGTCGTACGCGCTCGAGCACGACGTCGGACGTTAGGCAAGAGCGCCACCGCAAAAAAACGGGGACCGGTACGTCCGGCCCCCGCGTTCTCTCAGTTCGCTCAGTTCGCTCATTGGTACCGAGCGAATCAACGCCGGGCGATCAGGTGTTGCGGTCGAGCTTACGCTCAGCCTTGCCGAACGCGTCCTTCACCTTCCCCTTGAGCTGATCCACCTTTCCTTCGGCCTGGAGCGAGGAGTCGCCGGTCAGTCCGCCGACGGCATCCTTGATCTTGCCCTTGACGTTGTCGGTCTTCCCCTCGACGGAGTGATCGATGCCCTTCCTGGTGAGATCGTCAGCCATGTCTTCCTCCAATAAGTGATGCGACTAACCACGCCGCTGCACCTGTACAAGGCAAACTCGGTGCCGCACAAACAAATGGTGCGTGTTTACGGCGATGGCATGAAATAGCAGGTAGTTGCGCGCGCTGTGATGACTCTATGCTGGCGACGCCGAGCGAATCATCAGTGACCGCTCGAGTCGCCATGCCGGTTCGACTCGAACAGGAACCAGGTCCGGCGCTCCGCCTCGTCCACCCAGACCTCGATCAGGCTCGCGCTTGCGATGTCCTCATGTTCGTCGCAGACGTCGTGCGCCTCGCGCATGTGGGCCGCGAGATTCCTGTTGTCCTCGGCGAGCTCGGCGAGCATGTCGGAGGGCTCGACGTACGACGCGTCGCTGTCCTTGACGCGTTGCGTGCGGGCAATGTGGCCAATGGAGCGCAGCGTGGTGCCACCGACCTTGCGGACGCGCTCCGCGATCGGATCGGTCATCGCGAACAGCTGATCCGCCTGCTCGTCGAGGAGGAGGTGATAATCGCGGAAGTGCGGTCCACTCATGTGCCAGTGAAAGTTCTTCGTCTTGAGGTAGAGTGCGAAGACGTCGGCGAGCACGAGGTTGAGCGCGGCGGCGATGTCCTTTGACGCGGTGCCCTTCAGGTCGGAGGGGGTCGCCAGCGCCGGGCTCGCGCGCCCCGCTGATTTCGGTCTGTCCTTGGTACTGTTCGAGCTCATGGTCGTGTGCTCCTCTGCGGGAAGTTCGGAGCAATCGCAAGGTGCAAGAGACTCACCACCCGCGGTCTCGCTGCGGCGCGCGACCCTCCCTTCCCTGACCCCTGTCACGTCGGTGCACACAAACGACACGCAAAAACGAAAGAGGGTCGTCAGTCTGACGGCCCGGCTTACGGCCGCCGCGTTCCCTTGGCGAACACCTTGTCGTCCTCGCCACGCCACTCGAAGGTCATCGGGCGACCCTTTTCCCGCGTGAACTCGATGGTCACATCCGGGCGGAGCACCTCGTAGATCACCCCCTCCTTGTCATACACGGCGGGCACGAACCAGTCCGGCGCGACGCGGACCATCGCGAAGTGTTTCAGATAGTCATTCCATAGCCCGACCCGACCCTTGAGCGTGCCGTTCTCGTAGTCAAGGACCAGCGGAGACGTTTTCGTCACCTTGCCCGTCGAATCGACCTCCGAAAAGTCCCAACGCCCGAGATACTGTTGCGCGTCGGCTAGTGGCATCGTTGTGATGAGCGTGGGCGACACGCCTGCGTTCAACGAAACAGCGGTCCTGTCCCAGTTCATTACCAGCGTCCCGCCATTCACCCGGAGGGCGGGCATCGACCAGGTGAGAACCTCGGTGAATGGGGCTTCGCGCGCCTGAACCGCAAACCGGATCTGCGCCGGATTCGAATCCGGCGGCATGTTGTGAAACTGCTTCCACTTCGGATCGAGCACCATGGTCCAGTCGCCAGACTGCCGCACCACGAACCACACGGAGTACTTGCCCCTGGGAAGGGCGCGGCCGTCGAGCGTTATGGCCTTGTCCGCCTCGAGGGTCGTCGCCCAATTGGCACCTGGCGTCCACACCTCGCCCCAGTGCACGACCTCGGTGCCGAACAGGGGATTTCTTCCCCGCACGCGAGGTCTCGAGTACTGCATGGTGATCGTCGTACCATCGATCACCTGGGACATCGTACCGATCTCGCTCGCTTTAACCTGGGCAATGGCAGGCATCGCGTTTCCCACCATGCCCGTTGCGACGACAATCGCGCATCGCACGAACTTCCGCCTCATGGATTCACCCCTCTGGTTTCCGGTCACCGGTCAACCGAACTTCGCGTCCACCGCAGCACGAATCGCGTCGAGCGACTTGCCAGCCCTGTGCAATCGCACGGCGAGCCGGCCCTGTCCCTGGCAAATCGCGCATTCAATTGCCATCGCATCCTTGCCTTCATAGCACGACAACAGCGAATAGACACCCTCGGAATGCTCACATCCGCAGTTGCAGCGGATACCGTCGATCACCTCAGGGATAGCGCGAACGGAATCGAACAGCCCCACGAGCTGCGGCTTTCCCGCAAGCTGCTCCCTTGTGAGGACGTTCGCGCCAGTGATGCCGGCCCGCGGGGTGGGATGTGGCCCAGGCACGCGTGCGCGCACCCGTGCACGCACCCACGCTGCGCTCGCGGTCCGACCTGGTACGAGCATCGCCACAAGCGCTGTGCCGCCCGCGGCGAGAAAAGTCCGTCGTGAGAATTCGTCGCGCATCATGATCTCCTGGATTCCAACAACAGCAAACTTCCCGCGATGCGGCAAGAAAGTCCAGCGCGCGGCGCAAGAGCGACTCGCCTCGCCAGTTCCTCGACCGTCGGCGGCCGGTCCTGCGTCAACAGGCGGGACAGCGCCTGATCGGCGATCGGACGTTAGGCATGATCGGAAAAGATCTCACTATTGTACGGGGGCAGAGCGTGGGCAACTCGGCCCTCGCGCGAGCGATGAACCTGTGATCAAACGGGTCACCAAACGGGTCGCGCTTGTCCTGTCTGCCCGCGTAAGTCGTAGTAAATCAATCGGAACGGCAGGATTTGCACCAGCGAACCACTGAACCCATGGGACGTTAGGCAGATCGCAATCACCGCAACTTGACGGTTTTCATAGGAGGACCGAGTTTTGGTGCCGGACTTCGAACACCAAAATACCGAGAAAAGTCGGGTCAAACAGGGCACCAAACGGGTCACGAGGAAGGCGATCCGTCAACTGGCCTGCGGCGCCGCGCCGGCGTCAGGTTCAGCGACCGTTAGCGCTCACGGCGGGGGAATCTCTGATCCGCCAGCCGTAACCTTTTGGCGGCGTGCTGCTCGTACCCTGAGCTAGCACGTCGAATCGTTTACATCTGATACCAGGCGACGGGCCCGAGAGTCCAGAGAAGGACGGTCATCCAGAGATTCGTCCTCCCTTGGTTATAGAGGGTATCCGTGTCGACGTCACGCATCGCAATCACGTTCGCGGCATGCGGGATCGCGCTAGGCTGCTCGGACGGTGCGCGCGCCGGTGCCACGCCGGAAACTGCGGCTGTCGCCGTCGCGACGACGAATGCGCTCGCTCCGGTGACCTCCAAGTCGCTGCCTCGGGGGGCAGTGGTCCCATCGAAACTGCTCGGCCCTTTCATCATCGACAGCGCGACATACACCGTCGAGCTGGTGCGCTATGCGGTGAACGGAGACACGGGCGTGAGCAGAGTGTTGATCAGGGATTCGACGTGGCGGGCTGTGTACAATGAGGACCTCGCCGGCATCCTGGATTCGGATCCGGACAGTTGGACCGACGTCAGCGCCGACGTGCTAGAGGATGCAGCGCGGCGGCCGCGGGCGCTGCTGCTTATCTACAGCGTCTCTCCGTCGGCGCCCGGCGCAGGGGAGTCGTTCCGGTTCGTCGCCCCACGAAGCGGCAGAGTCCAGGCGCTCACTCCGATGTTCGACGACGCGGGAAACACGAGCGCCGGCCCCCCGTTCTCGCTCGTGGCGGGCCAGCAGCCGGCGTCGAAGCGGCTCCTGGAGGGGAACCGTATGAACCTATATCGAAATCGCGGCTATTTCGGAGTGATTGTCCCGATCCGAATCGACTTGGGATGTCCGGCCGGTGCGGAGACCTGCGTTGCGCTCGCCCTCACGGATTCGGTTGGTGGCTTGGCGCGCATCGATGTCGACGCGACGCCGGGCGACATTCCCGAGACGGACGCGGTGCCGCTGTTCGCGCGACCGGATCCTACGACGACCGCGGACCGGGTCACCATTGCTCCCGGCGACAAAGTCGAGGTGCTGGGTGGGGCGGCCCGAGTGGTGATCGGACGAGACGCCAGCAATCTGTCTCTGAGGGTCAGGGACGAGTGGCTGCAGATCCGGGTGAACGGGTTCACCGGATGGATTCATGGAGAAATGGCGTTCGAACTGATCGGGCTGCACATGGCCGGGTAGCGAATTCGTGGCGGGCTTCCAGGAGCCGTTGGACCTCTCACAAAATGGCTCTAGTGCGCCGAGGACGGGATGTTCCTGACCCGCCCGCAACTATTAGCCGGGTAACGGTGCCCGTTAGGCTCCGGAGTCCGGAATCGGACCTGGTGATCCTGCACGAGATGTTGAACTGGGCGTCAACGGTGCGAGTGAAGGGCGTTAGGCTCCTCGACGGAAACCCGTTGGCGGGGATTCGTCGGCCGAGAGAACAAAATCCGCTGCGGCCGATCGCGAGCTTCGAGCGATCGGACACTGAGACCCTGCTCACCTGCTACCAGCAGGCGGATACGCAAACGCTCCTCGCGGTGATGGGCCGAGGAGCGCGAAGTCCACGAGGAACACATCGCGCGAGCAATGAACGGGTAATCAAACAGGCCCTCAAACAGGCCCCGCCCGTCGCGTCTGCTCGCGTAAGTCGTCGTAAATCAATCGGGACGGCGGGATTTGAACCCGCGACCCTCTGAACCCCATGGGACGTTAGGCAGCGATCGATCACGGCAACTTGACGGCTTTCATAGGAGAACCGAGCATCGGTGCCGGACTTCCAACGACAAAATGCCGAGAGAAATCGGGGCAAACCGGGCACCAAACGGGTCACGCCAATCGCGCTTTGCCATGACGCAGCAGAGCGTGACGAGTCGGCCCGGCAGAAGCAAGAAGCGCAGCGGACAACGACGCGCTGTACGCGTACATGTGGCTCGCCTTCCAGGCGTGCGGTGTCGCGCGGCGCTGCCCGCCTAACGGCGGGCAGCGCCGCCGACGGGAGAGGGCGGGCGTGTAGGGGAAAACACCGGACAGGATAGGGATTCGCCGCCAGAGGTTCAGGCAATTCCCGACGCGGTCGAGCGCGGCGCGGCGGTACTCTTCGAATGCACGGTGGCGACCGCCGATCGTGCCACCGACGAACGCCACTCGCTACGGAGACATCAATGATCCGCACGTCACAGTTTGCCGCCGCGTCACTCGCCGCCCTGCTCGCCACGGCCGGAGTGTCGTCGGCACAGAGCGCCAAGCCCCGCGCGCCGCACGTCATCGTCATCAAGCTCGTGACGAAGGGCGGCAGCTACGGGTTCGCGCCGTCGACCGTCACCGCGCAACGGGGGGATACGCTGCGCTTCGTGGAGAACGCCGCCGTCCCGCACAACGTCCACTTCAAGACGCATCCCTCCGGCGCAAAGCTTGGCTCGTCGACGGTCGGCCCATACCTGACCGCCAAGGGGCAGGTCTACAACGTTGTCCTCGACGCGCGATTCGCGGTCGGCAGGTATACCTTCGTCTGCGATCCACACGAGGCGTTAGGTATGACGGGGACACTGACCGTCGCACCGGCGACCGGCGCCGCCGCCAAATAGCGCGCAGGCGCCAGTTCGCGAGCGCCTGCAGGACGGTCCTGTCGGCGGAATGTCACCGCCTAACGATGTTCTCGGTACTTTTTCACGATTCGAACGTGCGATTGCCGCTCGCCGTTGAGCGGCGGCTCGCCGCCCTCGTCATGACGCCGCGGCTGCACGGCATTCACCACTCCATCGTGCAGGACGAGCAGGACTCCAACTGGTCGAGCGGTCTGACGCTCTGGGACCGGCCGCACGGCACTTTCCGCGCGAACGTCGCACGGGACAAGATCGAGATGGACGTTGCTGCGTACCGCGAGCCGGAAGACGTGTCGCGGTCGCTTGCGCGGAACGTCACGTCCCGGCGCGGGCGAGCAGCGGGTCCTTGGGAGCACTATGTGTCCGTAAAACGGACACGTTAAGTCCGTTTAACGGACACGCTCCAGTTCCTTCGAGCAGGCGATGCCGCTTGTTGACAGGACGCGCCTGACTCGGCCGACAGAATCGACGTTGCGATTCCTCGGCATTTGGGCATGAATGCCGAGTGTTTGTAACCGGTAGGACATTCGGTTACGCCCGATAAATCAGGCAGTCGGGGCAATTGTTTTCGCGAACGCAGACGCCCGGGGAGTTCGCGCCGTAGCTCCGCACCTTCAGCAATGGTTCTTAATGTCAAGTATTTGCGCTGTAAAACTTGACATTATAGGTACTCGCTGCAAGTATTGGTGTTGGAGGATCACACCATGAACCGCGCGAAGGACAACTCCATTGCACACGCTGTGGCGACACGCGTGCGGCGCGGCGGTGAAGACCGCCTGTGGACCTACGTCGATTTTCCGGCCGTCGGCCGCGGCGCGCTCGCCGCCGCACTCTCTCGCATGGTAAGGGCGGAGGAGCTCACACGCGTTCGCCGCGGCGTCTACTATCGACCGAAGGCCACCCTGTTCGGCGTCAGCACGCCAGATCCCGAAGCGCTGGCCGACGCGGTGCTCCGTGCCCGAGGCGAGGGAACCGTGCCGAGTGGCGCCGGGGCGCTAAACCGCCTCGGCCTGACGACGCAGGTGAGCGGAGTCGTCACTCGCGCAACCCGCCGTCGCGCCGCGCCGACTTCCGTGGGGCGCGTTACGCTGTATTCAACACCACGACCGATCGACGCGCAGAAGGGCATCCGTCCTGACGAGCGGGCGGCGCTCGAGGCGCTGCGGAAGATCACTCGAATTCCCGATGCGCGCGCTGAGGATGTGCTCCGACGACTCGGGATGCTCGTGCGCTCGGGCGACCTCGACTTCGTGCGTCTCGCCCGATTCGCGCGACCGGAGCCGCCCCGCGTGCGGGCACTGCTCGGCGCGCTGGGTGAGGAGCTTCGTCAGGCGCACGTCGGGCGTCGCGTCCCGGTTACAGTCCTCGACGAGCTCCGCGCGAGCTTGAATCCGCTGACGAGCTTCAAGGTGCACGGCGCGCGCGCCGCGCTCCCGCGCGCAGCCGCAGCCTGGAGAATCAAGTGAGCGACACGACCGCGCGCGCACTCGCTGACGCACCGGAGTTCGAGGACGCCGTGCGTGCGTCGGCGGAGCACCATGGCATCCTGCCGGACCTGGTGCGCAAGGACTACTGGGTGACGCGCGTGCTCCGCGCGCTCGCGGGTGATTCCGCCCATGCCGGCCGGGTGCTGTTCAAGGGCGGCACGAGCCTGTCGAAGGGCTGGCACCTCATCGACCGCTTCTCGG
>JBKJQR010000052.1:0-3922 GCA_046593895.1 Gemmatimonadaceae bacterium
GAGTCGCATCGCCGGATCGAGCGACATCTTCTCGGGCAGTGACCGTGGCGTGTACGCGAGCATCAACTTCATCACCGCGCACGATGGATACACGTTGCGCGACCTGGTGAGCTACGAGCAGAAGCACAACGACGCGAACGGCGAGCGAAACCAGGACGGCCACAACGACAACATCAGTCGCAACTGGGGAGTCGAAGGTCCGACCGACGACGCGGCCATTCTCGAGATGCGCTACCGCACGATGCGGAATTTCATCGCGACGCTTGCCTTTTCGCAGGGCGTGCCGATGATCTCGCACGGCGACGAGTTCGCGCGCACGCAGAAAGGAAACAACAACGCCTACGCGCAGGACAACGAGATCACCTGGGTAAACTGGAACCTCGATGACCGGCAACGCGCGCTGCTCGAGTTCACGCGCACCGCGTTCGCAATCCGGCTCGCCAGCCCGGTGCTGCGACGCCGACACTTTTTCCAGTCGGTCGATCCGGGCGGAGTGAAGGAGCTTGTCTGGCTGAACGCCGAAGGTCAGGAGATGACCGACGCGCTCTGGGGAGCCCCGGACAGCCACGCGCTGGCGATGCTCATTCACGGCGAGGCGACCGACGAACAGGATGACCGTGGCCGGCTGGTGAAGGGCGACACGCTGCTGATGCTCATCAACGCCGGCGATCGTGAACGCCGCTTCACGCTCCCGTCAGCGCCGGGTGTCGGTGCGTGGGTTGCGGTGATGGACACGGCGCGACCGCGCGAACCCGCGGTCAAGGAGAAGATGATGACACTCGCACCCTACTCGCTCGTGCTGCTGCGCTTCGGAAACGACAAGCGCCTGACGCTCGAGGTCGAGTCGCTGCACCAGAAGGCGGAGGCTGTTGAATGAAACGCGCTACCAGCGGATCATCGGCGAGCGCGCACGACGGACCATCGCCGCGCGCCGCGAAGCTACCGGCGGCGAATCCGTCCGACGTCGCGCGCCTGGTCGCCGGGACACACGACTCACCGCACTCGATACTCGGTGCGCACCCTGGCGTGGTGGACGGCGTCGCCGGCGTGGTAGTCCGCGCGTGGCATCCGGTCGCTGCGCGCGCCGAGTTGATCGTCGCCGGCGGTGCGCCGATCGCGATGGAGCGCGTCGATGGTGGGTTGTTTGCGGCGTACGTCGCCGGAGCGGCGCTGCCACTCCGCTACCGGCAGCGCTTCGCGTTCGACGGTGGGATGACCTGGGAGCGCGAGGATCCGTATCGCTTCCTGCCGACCATCGGCGACGTCGACCTCCACCTCTTCAACGAGGGGACGCATCGCCGCCTCTGGGACATGCTCGGCGCACACCCGCACACGATCGACGGTGTCGCCGGCGTCCGCTTCGCCGTCTGGGCGCCTAACGCGCGGCGGGTGAGCGTGATCGGCGAATTCTGCAGCTGGGACGCCCGGCTCTTCCCGATGCGCCAGGTCGGTGCCTCCGGTGTGCACGAGCTGTTCATTCCGGGGCTCAGCGAGGGGACGCTCTACAAGTACAACATCCTGACCCGTGAAGGGATCACACGGGTGAAGACCGACCCGGTCGCGTTCAAGACCGAGCAGTCGCCGGAGACCGCGTCGATCGTGGTCGATCTCGAGCGATACCAGTGGAGCGACAGCGAGTGGATGCGCGCACGTCGCGTCGCCGATCCACTCCGCGAACCGATGCTCATCTACGAGGTGCACCTCGGATCGTGGGCGCGCTTGCCGGAGGAGGGCAACCGATCGCTGAGCTACCGCGAGATCGCGCCGCGGCTGATCGAGCACGTCAAGGCGTTAGGCTTCACGCACATCGAGCTGCTGCCAGTGATGGAACACCCGTTCAGCGGATCGTGGGGCTATCAGGTGACGGGCTACTTCGCGCCGACGTCGCGCTTCGGGTCGCCGGACGATTTCCGGTTCTTCGTCGACTCCTGCCATCAGGCGGAGATCGGGGTGATCCTCGACTGGGTGCCGGCGCACTTTCCGAAGGACGACTGGGCGCTTCGCCAGTTCGACGGCACCGCGCTCTACGAACACGAAGATCCGCGACTTGGCGAACACCCCGATTGGGGAACGCTGATCTTCAACTACGGGCGCAACGAGGTGCGCAACTTTCTCGTCGCCAACGCGCTCTACTGGCTCGATAAATACCACGCCGATGGCCTGCGCGTCGATGCGGTCGCATCGATGCTCTACCTCGATTACAGCCGGCAACCGGGCGAGTGGCTGCGCAACCGTTATGGTGGCCGCGAGAATCTCGATGCGATCGACTTCCTCCGCCAGATGACCGAGGCGGTGCGCATCGAGCAACCGGGCTGCATGACAATCGCCGAGGAATCCACGGCGTGGCCAGGGGTGACGAAGCCGGTATCGGACGGTGGCCTGGGCTTCACCTTCAAGTGGAACATGGGGTGGATGCACGACACCCTGAAGTACTTCGAGACAGACCCACTCTATCGGCGCTGGCACCAGGACACGCTGACCTTCGCGATGATCTACGAGAACAGCGAGCGCTTCATCATGCCGCTGTCACACGACGAGGTCGTGCACCTGAAGGGCTCACTCCTCGCCAAGATGCCGGGCGACGACTGGCAGAAGCTGGCGAACCTGCGCACGCTCTTCGCCTATCAGCAGACGCGGCCGGGCAAGAGCCTGATCTTCATGGGTATGGAGCTCGCGCAGACCAGTGAATGGAACCACGACACGAGTCTCGACTGGCACTTGGCGGGCGAGCCGGCGCAGCGTGGACTGATGCGCTTCATGGGCGACCTCGGACGCGTGTATCGCGCCCGCCCCGCGCTCTGGCGCTGCGATGACAGACCTGAAGGGTTTTCCTGGATTGACGTTGCCGACCAGAACAACTCGGTGATCTCATACGTGCGGCGCGATGGCGCCGACCACGTGGTGGTCGTGTTGAACCTCACGCCGATTCCGCGCGAGCACTATGTAATCGGCGCACCAGCCGCAGGCAGCTATGTGCAACTGCTGTCGAGCGACGATGCAGTGTATGGCGGCAGCGGCTACACGACGCGCCAGCGCGTCGACACCGAACCGGCACCGCTGCACGGATATCCGCAGTCGATGCGCCTGATGCTGCCACCACTGGGAGCGATCATCCTCGCCCCGGGATAGCGCGCTGGCAGATGCACCGATGACGGCGACCACGCCCGACGGCACCGGATCCTCGCTGCGCGTGCTCGCCGAGCGCGCGGGAATCATCGCCGAGTATCGCGACCAGACCGGCCGCGAGACACGCGTGACGACGGACGCGACTCGCATCGCGTTGCTTGCCGCGATCGGCATCGACGCGTCGAGCGCGGTGGCGGCCGAGCGCGCGCTGGCTGCACTCGACGCCGGGGAGCACGCCGAGCTGCTCGAGCCGGTACGCGTCGTTGTGGCGCGAGACGACGCGCCCGTACTCGACATCAGGATCGAGATTGGCAAACGCGGCGCTCCTCACGCCGTGAGGCCTAACGTTAGCCCGCCGGACAGCGACGCGCCAGTCGATTGGGCGATCGAGCTCCGCGAGGAGAACGGCACGGTCAACACGGCGGCCGGTCGCACGCTCCCCGTTGTCGACGGGCATCTCGATGTCGTGCTCCCCTGGCGACCGGAGCCGGGCTACCACCAGCTGCGCGCCACGGTCGGCGCGCGGGCGGCCGAACAGTCGCTGATCATCGTGCCGGCGGCGTGCCCGTCGGCGCACGAGCTGCTTGCCGGGCGACGAGTGTTCGGCATCACGGCCAACCTCTACGCCGTGCGCAGTGCGCGGAACTGGGGAGTCGGCGACGTCGGCGACCTGACGACGCTGCTCCGCTGGGCGGCGCGCGCCGGCGCGGACTTCGTCGGGGTGAATCCGTTGCACGCCCTAAGGAACCGCGACGGCGACATCAGTCCCTACAGCCCGATCAGCCGGCTCTTTCGC
>JBKJQR010000025.1:0-15523 GCA_046593895.1 Gemmatimonadaceae bacterium
GCGGCGCTGTCGCTCGGTGCCGTACCGGCGACCATCGCGTAGATCACTCGCGAATTGCTCGGCGCGATCGCGAGGTTTGCCTCGATCACCGAAGGCAGTCCGCTAGTGAGGTGCCGCCAGCTGGTGCCGCCATCCGTCGACTTGAAGATGCCGTTCCCCGTACCGGCGAACTCACGCCCCTCGATGAAGCTCTGCTGCTGCTGCCAGAGCGCGGCGTAGACGATGTTCGGGTTGGTCGGATCGATGCGAACGTCGTTGCCGCTGGTGTACTCGTCCTTGTAGAGCACCTTCTCGAACGTTTGCCCGCCATCCACCGAGCGGAAGATTCCCCGCTCGGCGTTCGGCCCGTAGGGATGACCGAGCGCGGCGACGAACAGGCGGTTGGGATTCTTCGGATCGACTTCGATGTTCGCGATCATCCGCGTGTCGCGAAGTCCGAGATGCGTCCACGTCTTCCCGGCGTCGGTGGACTTGTAGACGCCGTCCCCCGTCGAGAGGTCGGGACGGATGATCCCCGCGCCGCTGCCGACGTAGATGATGTTCGGGTCGGACGGCGCGACCGCAATCGCGCCGATCGAGCCGGTTGGTTGGTCGTCGAAGATCGGATGCCAGGTCGAACCGTAGTCGGTCGTCCGCCAGACGCCGCCGTTGTCGAACCCCGCATAGAAAACGTTAGGCTGACTGGCCACGCCGCTCAGCGCGCGGGCCCGGCCGGCCCGCGTCGGCCCGATCTCTCGCCAGTGCATCGCCGAGGAGACGTCGGGCGACTGCGCGACAGCGGGTGCGGCGATGGTCGCGAGGAGCGCGGCAAAGAGGGCACGCCTAGCGCCGCGGGAGACGAACATGTGCACGGGGACGACCTCGTCTGGAGTGTTCCGGTTCGGCGGTGCGCAGCGTGGTGAACGTGCGCACGACCGCTGACGTCGAAGCTCGCCCAGCGACCGGGGAATCGGAAGCCGTCACCGTCTCGCCGAGCTCCGTCGGGGCCACACCGATCGGCGTTCGAATCCTCGAGAACGGGCGGCACGGTCCGTGACATGATACAGAGCGTCCGTCATCAAGCCACGAGTCACTCCGTCACCATGACTGCCCTGTTCTCGCCCTTCGTTCTCCGCGGTCTCACCCTCCGCAACCGCATCGCAGTCTCGCCGATGTGCCAGTACTCGGCGGAGAACGGCCGGGCGCAGGGATGGCACGTAATTCACCTTGGAAGTCTCGCGCTGTCGGGCGCCGCGATCTTGTTCCTCGAAGCGACCGCGGTCGAAGCGAACGGGCGCATCTCGCCCGCCGACCTCGGACTCTGGGATGACGCGACTGAGTCGGCGCTGAAGGCGGTGTTGGCCGAGGTCCGGAAGCATTCGCGGATTGCGATCGGGATCCAGCTCGCCCACGCGGGACGCAAGTCGTCCACGCGTGTGCCGTGGGAAGGCGGCGGGCAGATCCCGGTCGCGGATGGCGGATGGGTCACCGATGCGCCGTCCGCGATTGCGCACAACGTGAGCGAGGAACTACCGCGCGCACTCGATCGCGCCGGAATGGATCGGATTCGCAGCGCGTTCGTCCAGTCGGCGCAGCGCGCCGTGAGGCTCGGCATCGACGCGATCGAGCTGCATGCGGCGCACGGGTATCTGCTGCATCAGTTTCTCTCGCCGATCGCGAACCACCGCACCGATAGTTATGGCGGGACGCTGGAGAATCGGATGCGCTTCCCGCTCGAGGTATTCGACGCGGTGCGCGCGGCGGTGCCCAGTCGTACGCCGGTCGGCGTGCGCGTCTCAGCCACTGATTGGGTCGAGGGCGGGTGGGATCTCGAGCAGACGATCGCATTCGCCAGCGAGTTGAAGCAGCGCGGAGTGGACTGGATCGACGCGTCGTCAGGCGGTGTCTCACCACTGCAGAAGATTGCTCTCGGTCCCGGATATCAGGTGCCGTTCGCGCGGGCGATCAAGGAAGCGACAGGAGTGCACACGATTGCGGTTGGCCTGATCAACGACCCGCGGCAGGCCGAGGAGATCGTGAACAGCGGGGCGGCCGACATGGTCGCTCTCGCCCGCGCGATGCTCTACGATCCGCGCTGGCCCTGGCATGCCGCGGCCGAACTCGGCGCGACGGTCGAGGCGCCGCCGCAGTACTGGCGCGCACAGCCGCGCGAGCAGAAGGCACTCTTCGGGAATGCTGCCGCGGGGATTCGTTGAAAGGGTGCGGTGTGATGGTACGATCGTAATGATCGGGTGTGGTGCATCGGCGTCGGCGATGGTACTCTATGGCCATGTCATCCAATCCTCGTGACTCGGTTCCGCCCGAGGTTCTATCCGTCGATGGGGTCTCGACGCGCGGCCGCTTGATTGGCCGGATTCTCAGCGGGGTCGCCGTGCTGTTTCTCGCCGTCGACCTGACCGTGAAGCTCGTCGGGGTAAAGGCCGCCGTCGACGGCACGGTGCAGCTCGGGTGGCAGCCGCACCAACTGCCGATCCTCGGCCTGATCCAGCTTGGCTGCCTGGTGCTCTACCTGATCCCCCGCACCGCACCGTTAGGCGCGGTGCTCTGGACCGGCTACTTCGGCGGCGCGGTCGCGACCCACTTGCGTCTCGACAATCCGCTGTTCACGCACATTCTCTCGCCGATTTATTTCGCGGCGTTTCTCTGGGTCGGACTGTACCTGCGCGATGCGCGGGTTCGCGCGCTTCTCCGCCCGGCGCGCTGAGTACAGCGTTCGCATTACCGGGGGAGCGGCAGGGCAGGGCCTCGCTCGTGGCGAATGAACGCTTCGGCCACCTCGCATCCATGTTCCATCCCGCGAAAGCGACCCATCCGCTCGTGCACCGGGTACCACTCCGCCGGCAACTGACTCGCGTGCGCGAAGCAGGCATCGCGCTTCCGCGCAGCGACGGCGCTGATGTCGACGTAGTCGGTCGGATGGAAATTCTGCGTCTGTTCGCCTGAGAGCACTTCGAAGTAACCGAGAGCCGCCGTTCTCCCCGTGCGCAGCCATGCGTCGTAGACGAGAAGCGAGAAGGTGCGATGGTCGCGGTGTGTGTCGACGGGCCAGTGGGTGAGCACCACGTCCGGCTGTTCGCGCACCAGCAACTCGGACATCGCGGCGTACGCAGTGTTGTCGACATGCGAGTCGCCGTCGATCTGGCCGGCGAAGCTGGCCGTCGCGCCGAGGATGGCACAGGCGCGTTCCGCCTCCGCGGTACGGATTCTCGCGGCGGCGTCATGCGGCGTTCCCGGAATTCCCGCCTCGCCCCGCGTCAGGTACAGCGTGGTGACTGCGTGCCCCTCGTTCACGTAACGGGCAATGGTGCCGCCGCAGCCACTCTCCGGGTCATCAGGATGTGCGCCGGCGATCAGCACCTTGAGCTTTCGCGGTCGACGGGGGCGCTCGCCGGCGACACTGCCTAACGGTACGACGCCAAAGGCGGCGACTGCGATCGGTGCGGTGAGGAAACGCAGTGCTTCACGCCGGGTGACGATGGTCATCGAAGGAGGGCTGGGAGCAGAGGGTTGTATTTTCATCCGGAAACGAGCATCGCCTTCCAGCTCGGGGCGGGCAACCCCGGAGTGGGATTTGCCCCTCTCCCGCGCGTTGCGGTCGTCGAGTTCCGATCACCGCCACCGGCGCTAGCTTGCGTGGTCGCGTAACCGTAGTTGAACCACCGAGAACTGCCGAGGCAGGAAAGCTCGGGACGCCGAGCCACGAACTGCCGTGGGGCACGCCCGTCGAAATGATCCTGCCCCACGCCAACGATTTTCGATGACACACTCGCGACCGCGACCCGTCGAACGTCACGGCGGTTCTCGGTGGTTCATGCAGTTGATTTGCAACTGCAATCCGATGTTAAAAGCAGTTGAACCACCGAGAACTGCCGCAGCGGGAAAGCTCGGGACGCCGAGCCACGAACTGCCGTGGGGCACGCCCGTCGAAATGATCCTGCCCCACGCCAAAGATTTTGATGGCACGCTCGCGACCGCGACCCGTCGAACGTCACGGCGGTTCTCGGTGGTTCATGCAAGTAAACTTCACTGGTGATGCGACTACCACCAATGCACGCCCCGACTCGATACATGATGCCAGCACCGCTTCAGCGATTCGCGCTCGCAGTGAGCGCGGCCTGCCTCGCTGTTCTGATTACCAGTTCGCGTGCCGCCGCGCAGGACACCGACTCCACCGCGCGCCGCGACACAGCCGCTGCCCACCGCCTCGAGGCTGTCGTCGTGACCGCAGAGCGCCAGAGCGCGCCACTCGCATCGACCGCGGCGGCGGTCACCCGCCTCTCGGCCGACGATCTGCGGCGTCTTCCAGTCTCCACGGTCGCCGGCGCACTCGAGTTCGTGCCGGGAATGGTCATCCTCCATTCGGACGCCGTCGGCGATGCGCCGCGGCTCGCGATCCGCGGCTTCTATGGCGACGCGGCCGTCGGCGGTGTGGTGAACCTGATCACGCGCCGCGCGCCGGGACAGCGAGCCCGCGACGCATGGCGCGTCGAGGGTGGTACGCTCGGCACCCGGCGCGCTGACGTCGCGTTAGGCGGTGACCTCCGGCGCCGCGCAGCCTCGGTGTTCGGCAACGTCCGGCAGTCGGATGGCTATCGCGCGCACGAACGTCGTCGTTCCGGAACTGTCGGCGGCTCGATCGAGCTGCTTCACGCCGCTGGCGCCGAGCAAGGGGCAGGGATTCCATTCGAACCGCATGGCAGTGAGTCCGCGCGCCATACCACCGAGAACGTGCGGCGGACGGGTGGCCAGCGGCGGGACAAAGGTTGCGCGGAGGCGAGCGACCCGGCAAGCTCATGGCGCGCCGCGGCGTGCACTCGACCGGCGATGACACTCTCGATTGGAGACCCAGATGCGGCTACACCCGTCGCCCGACCGTTCGCTCTCCCACTCCGGCGTTGTGCTTTCTCGCCTCCGCCTGCTTGCCGCCATCCTCACGCCGATCGCCATCGCGTCGGGGTGCGCGCGCTCGCCGTCGGCCAGCGCCGGCACGAGTAGTACCGCCGCAATGCCGGCCGCTGATGCCATGCACACGATCCGCTACCAGGGCGACTTCCACGCACCGTTAGGCGTGCAGCTCTGGAGCTTTCGTGAGGCGGCCAAGGCGGACCCGGTCGCGATGATGCACATGGTCCGGCGGATGGGGCTGACCCACGTCGAGACCGCTGGCCTGTACGGAATGTCCGCCGAGCGCTTCGCCAGCGAGCTGTCGAACGCCGGTCTGAAGGCGACGTCGATGCACGTCGGCTACGACGACCTGAAGAAGGATCCGGCGACGGTGATCGCGAACGCGAAGACGCTCGGCGTGAAGTACGTCGGCATCGCCTGGTATCCGCACGACGGAAAGGTCGGTTTCACCGAAGCCGATGCACACCACGCGATCGCCGACTTCAACCAGTTCGGCCGGACGCTGAAGGATGCGGGACTGTCGTTCTTCTTTCACAATCACGGCTATGAGCCGGTTCCCTTCGGCGACGCGACCCTCCTCGACCTCGTCATCCGCGAGACCGACCCGGCGCTCGTCCACTTCGAGATGGACGTGCTCTGGACCTGGCTCCCCGGTGTCGATCCGGCCGCACTGATCCGGAAGTATCCCGGTCGCTTCCGGCTGATGCACATCAAGGACATGAAGCCCGGCGTTCCCCGCGGCTCGCTCTCAGGCGGCTTGCCGGACGATCAGCAGGCGGCGATCGGCGCCGGACAGGTACCCTGGTCCGACGTCATGGCTGCCGCCGAGCACGACGGTTTCGAGGAGTACTACCTCGAGGACGAGACGCCAGACCCGGTGCATAACGTGCCGGCCAGCATCTCGTTTCTCGAGCAGCTGCACTACCCGCGTTAGGCAGCAAGGCGGAGACCGACGATGGGTGACAGCTTCGTATCGCGCGGCTTCAAGGGGCGGCCGCGCCGGCCCGACAGCGGGCGCCTGCCTCCGGGACAGTATGAGACGAACGACTTCCCGGTGCTCTCGGCCGGACCGACCCCGGTCGTCGCGTTAGGCAGCTGGTCGTTCACGATCAGTGCGGATCGCGCTGCCGCCGCGAGCAAGCATCACGGCGGGGCCGCGGACATGCACCCTGCGGCGCGATGGACATGGGAGGAGTTCCAGCAGCTCCCGCGTGAGGTCGTGACCCGCGACATCCACTGCGTCACCAAGTGGTCGAAGTTCGACACCGTGTGGGAGGGCGTCTCGCTCGACACGCTGCTCGCCGCCGCCGAGGAGAAGGGAGTGGCGCGCAAGTCGTACGTGGTCGCGTTCTCCGATGGTGGGTACACCACCAACCTCCCACTCGCTGACGTGACCGGCGGCAAGGCGTGGATCGCGTTCGGCTACGACGGCGCACCCCTGCCCGCGGAGCACGGCGGCCCGGCGCGCTTGCTCGTCCCGCATCTCTACTTCTGGAAGAGCGCGAAGTGGGTGCGCGGTCTCGTCCTCAGCGACGACGACCGCCCGGGGTTCTGGGAAGAGCTTGGGTACCACGATCGCGGCGACCCGTGGACCGAGCAGCGGTACTCGGGTGACGGATGACCGCTGACGCGAGCGCGCCACCGCTCGCGCCCCGTCTCGTCTGGCGGGTGGCGAAGGTCGCCGAGTTCGTGCGTGAGACACCGCGAATGCGCACGCTGCGTCTCGACGTGGCGGAGTGGCCGGGCCATCGCGCCGGACAGCACGTCGACGTCCGCCTAACGGCGCCCGATGGCTACCGCGCCGAGCGCAGCTACTCGCTCGCCTCGGCGCCGGAGATGGCGGCGCCGGGCGCTGGCACGAGCCGGATCGAGCTCACCGTCGAGCGACTCGATGACGGCGAGGTATCGACCTACCTCGCCGACGAGCTGCGCGCCGGCGATGGGCTGGAGCTCCGCGGCCCGATCGGCGGCTACTTCACCTGGACCGTCGATGATGGTGGGCCACTGTTCCTCGTCGCTGGCGGATCAGGAGTTGTGCCGCTCGCCGCGATGGTGCGCCACCGCGCGGCTCGCGGATCGACCGTACCGGCGCGCCTCCTCTACTCGGCGCGTACCGCCGACGACCTGCTCTACCGCGCCGAATTCGACGCACTGGCTGCGGACGGGTCCGGATTCGAGGTCACCTGGACGCTCACCCGCGGCGGGCCGCTGCGACCGGGCGATTTCACGCGACGGATCGACCGCGCCATGCTCGACGAAGTCGGTTGGTCCTCGGCGCAACGGCCACGGATCTTCATCTGCGGACCGACGGCGTTCGTCGAGGACGTGGCCAATGCTTGCGTCGCCCTCGGCCACGCCCCGGAGCTGATCAAAACCGAACGGTTCGGGCCGTGAACCGGAACGTTAGGCCTTACGGCTTGGCACCCGGTTGGCGATCGAGCTCGCGCAGCACTTCGCCGAGCTTCCGCATCTCTTCACCGTAGGTTGTCCAGTCGTCAGCGCGCTGCGCGGCGCGCGCACGGTCGTAGTGCTGGCGCGCGCGCTGGCTCAGCGAAGACGTGGCGGCGGTCGTTGCGGGCGTCGTCGCCGTAGCCGTCGCATCGGGTGCCGCCGCCGGAGTTGCGAGGCGCGGCGCAGCGCCCCCTGGCTGCTCGTACAACCCCGCCAGCGCGTCGTCGAGTGACTCGCCCATCGAAACGCGCCCCTCGTGCACTGCCACCACTCGCTTCAGTTCGGGGATCCGGCCGCCCTCGGCGCGCAGGTAGAGCGGCTGCACGTAGATGAGCGAGCCTTCGACGGGCAGCACCAGCAGCTCACCGCGCAGTACTTCCGAACCGCGCTGATCCCAGAGCGTGATCTGTCGCGAGACCTCGGTGTCCTGGTTGATCCGGTTCACGATCTGGCTCGGCCCGAAGACGAGACGCTGCCGCGGGAAGCGGTAGACGGCCAACTCGCCGTAGTGCGACCCGTCGTTCCGCGCGACCATCCATGCCGCAAGGTTGTCCTTCTGCCGCGGGGTGAACGGTCGCATGAGGATGTATTCCGGCTCACTCTCGCCAGGGAGACGCATCACCATGTGGCGCATGAACGCCTCGCCGGCGCCGCGCCGTTCGCTCCCGACCTGTCCCGGGCTTACCGCCGTGCCCGGGATCTGCCACTCATCCTCGCGGTGATAGAACGTTTCCGGATTGACCATGTGATACGTCGCATAGAGCATGGTCTGCAGACGGAATAGATCTTCGGGATAGCGTACGTGCGCGCGAAGATCGGCCGGCATCGACGCGAGTGGCCGCAGCAGCCCCGGATACATCTTGTCGATCGTGCGGATGATCGGATCCTTGTCATCAGACCGATACGCGCGGACGCTCCCGTCGTACGCGTCGATGACGACCTTCACGCTGTTGCGCATGTAGTTCACGCCGCCACTCACTGCGCGCGCGTACGGATAGTGATCGGTCGCCGTATAAGCGTCGAGCATCCACGTCAGGCGACCGGCAGCGGTGATCACCAGGTAAGGATCGCGATCGAAGAGCAGGAAAGGCAGCGCGCGCCGAGCGCGCTCGCGGATGTCGCGGTAGTAGAGAATCCGCGTCGAGCTGGTGAGATCGCTCGAGAGCAGGATGTTCAGCGACCCGAAGTTGATTGCGAAGAGCAGACGCCGGAAGAACGACTGCACTGGTACCCCGCCGCTTCCATCGTATTGCGAGTACACCGCGGCGTCTCCCTCGCCCGCCGGAAAGTCGAACTCGCGTTGCCGGCTCGGCGCCAGTACGAAATCGTTCGACAATTCGCCGTAGTAGATCTCCGGTCGCTTGACGTTGAGGTCAACGCTCGACGCCGGCGGCAGGTCCTTGATGAAGAGGACAGGCAGTCCTTCAGCGGTTACCGCGTTCGACGGCCCGAGCGTCAGCCCCATCCCGTGGGTGTAGGTGAGATGCTCGTTGATGAAGCCCTTCGTCGGCAGCGATTGCGTATCGAGCTCGCGCGGCGCGAGCAGCACCTGTCGCAGCTGTCCGCCCAGTCGGTAGCGATCGTCGTCAACCGAGATGAAGTCGTAGTAGGTGCGGATCGACTGCAGCTGGCCGAAGGTCTGCAGCAGCGGTTCACGATCCCAGAGCCGGACGTTGTCAATCGTCGCGCGATTTCGCGCGATGAGCTCCGACGTGAGCGGCGTCGCCGTCCCCAGCTCCTGCGGCTCGACACCCTCGATTCCCCATGCCTGACGCGTGGCGCGGATGTGGTCGATGATCTGCGGCGTCTCGCGCGCCAGTTCGTTCGGCTGCACGGCGAGGCGCTGGACGAGCGCCGGCACCACACCGGAGAGAATCGCGATCACGAAGTACGCGACGACGACGCGCGCCGCCATCGCGACCAGCCGTCCACGTGTCGCGCCCCAGATGATCAGCAGCGCGCCGACGAGCGCGGCGATGCTGAGCACATGCAGCGACGGGATGCGCACGTGCAGGTCAACGTACCGCGCACCGGTGAGCGGAAGATGCTCCCCGAAGAGGACTCCGGGAATGCGCACGAAGTGGATGCGCACCGCGGTGACGAGGAGGAATAGCGCCGCGAGTGCGGCGAGCTGCGTCTCGCCGCGCCGGCTCAGCAGCGGCCGCCATGCGCCGCGTCCCGCCTGGACGCCCGATACGTGGAATGGCAGCGCGACCAGAATCGCGAGGACGATCAGCCAGAGCGCGGCACCGGTCGCCAGCTCGAGCACCGGGAGGGTGAAGACGTAGTAGCCGACGTCCCGTCCGAACACCGGGTCGGCAGCGCCAAAGGGCGTGCGATAGACGAACTGCAGGATCGTCCGCCACTGCGCAGCGATGATGAGCGCGAACAGCAGCGAGACGAGTGCCGTTCCGCCTAACGCTGCGAGCCTCACCGCCCCGTCGACGGCAGACCGCGCGACCGCGGTGAGATCAGCCCTCGTGTACAGCTCGCTGAACCGCGACGTGACCCCGGTGCGAACGGGCCCGCCGAGCGCGAACCGCGCGCTGCCATAGAGCACCGCGAAGGCGATGACGCCGGCGGGCAAGCCGAGCGCCCACTGGGCGACGATCTTCGTGAAGAACACCCGCTCGAATCCGATCTCGTGATACCAGAGCCAATCGGCCAACCGCTCGGCGATCGCAGGGATGACCATCAGGAGCACGAACGCGGCGAGCAGCGCGAACACAGCGCGCCGGCCGCGACGAACCTTCACCTCACCGGGAACAACCGGACGAAGCGGCCGGATCCCCGCGTTGCGGAGGCTGCGGATGATCGGATCGTCGTCGGGGGGCATTCGCTCGTTCATCGCACGGTTCGCGGGAGGGACGGTTCACGACGGCTCTGCTGGTGCCTTGAGTATACGCCGGGAAACCGGTTGCGCGAACGATCTGATTCGCAGCGCGCGATCGCGGCGCGTCGTCAGGTGCGTGCGGCAATGCGAATTCTGCTCAGGAAGCGGAATATCGCGTCGATCCAGCCGCTGACGAGCGGTATTGCCGCGACGCGGAGCGCGGCCCATCCGCCGATCGCGCCAAGCGCGGCGCCGCCGATGACGTCGGTCGGATAGTGGACCCCGATGTAGACGCGAGAGAACAGCACGATGACGGCAAGCGCGGCGAGCCAGGCGCCGAGTCTCCGGTTCAGCGCGGCGAGCACGATCGTCACCGCGGCGACGAGGATCGCGTGGTCGCTCGGGAACGAGGTATCGACACCGTGCGGGACCAGCACGGTGGCCGCGGTGACGAGATACGGCCGCGCGCGTGGGAGCGCGAAGCCGACGAGCTGGCCGACGCCTAACGCGACGAGCGCCGCCCCGCCGGCGATCGCAGCCAGCCGCTGCCAGCGTGGGCGCCACGTGAGCCAGCAGCCGAGCAGGACGAGTGCGTAGAACAGCGGCGCGTACTTCGCGGACACCACCATCAGCACGTCGAGCCAATGGTGGTGTCCGGCGAGCCCGTTGATCCGGTGAAAGAGTGCGAGATCGGCGGCGCGGAGCATCGGGGTGATCGGGGTGATAGGAGTTTACGGAGTCTTACCGTGAGTGACAGTAACTCCAGCTAAACGGGGGGGTTTTTTTTGGGGATGACGATCGTGCGTCCCCGAGGAGGCGGAATTTGTGTATTCCCATATTGGGTTGTATCCTACCCGATATGGGTACAGAATCCAGAGGCAGTCGCCGAGCTTTACCACTCCGCGCGGCCAGCGTCGCCGATGCCCTGTTCACCAAGGGCCAGCAGCGCGTACTCGGCGTGCTCTTCGGCAACCCGGCTCGCAGCTACTACACCGGTGAGATCATTGCGCTCTCGGGAGGCGGCAGCGGCGCCGTGCAGCGGATCCTCGCACGTCTCGAGTCGTCGGCGCTCGTCACGACGAAACGCATCGGCAACCAGAAACACTATCAGGCCAACCAGGCGACGCCGGTTTTCACTCAGCTCCACAAGATCGTGCTCAGAACCTTTGACCTCGCCGGCTTCCTCCCCGCCGCGCCTGCGCTCCTCGCCCCGACGATCGACCCCGCCTTCGCCTTCGGTTCGGACATGGAGGCGCTGGAGGTGTTTCGCAAGCGACGACGGAAGAAGGAGAAGAAGAAGAAGAGGCAGAAGGGCGAGTGATGCAGGTCGCGCGCAGACGGGAGAATTGGGCCGCCCGGACGGTGACGTTGTGGCAGCAGCTAAAAGCGGCGATAAATGCGGTACATGTTTCCAAGTGTGCCAAACCGAGGTCCGAAACCTCCTGGCGGCGAACCGGCCCTCGGCATGTCAAAGCGGCTCAGTGCCTTCCTCGAGAATTTTCAGATACGCGCGATAACCGAACAGGCGGTTTCTCCGCCGGCCTGTGAGTTCGCGGGTGATCTTCAGCTCGCCTAACGCCATGAGTGACTTCGTCACGGCGGGCACCGACATCCCGGTCGCCGCCGCGATGCGCGCGATGGACTCGACCGGCCGCGCGCGTAGCGCCGCGTGGACACGCAACGCCGAGCTGGCGCTTCGGCCGAGCTCCTGGATGCGAGCCTGATCGCGCTGGAACAGCTTGACCAGCCGCTGGGCCGTGCTCAATGCCCCCGCTGCAGTCTCGGTGACTCCATCAGTAAAGAACGCGACCCACCCTTCCCATTCTCCGCGGGCACGCACTCGATCGAGCCAGTCGTAATACTCGTCACGATTCTTCTTCAGATAGAGACTCAAATACAGGAGAGGCTCGCTCAACACTCCTTCGGCGCAGAGAAGCAGCGTCACCATCAGTCGTCCAAGGCGTCCGTTGCCATCCAGGAATGGGTGGATCGTTTCGAACTGGACGTGCGCGAGTGCTGCCTTGAGCAGGGGAGACGTGCGCTCGGGATCATCGTGAATCCATTTCTCCAGCTTGCCCATGCACTCCGGGACATGCTGAGGCGGCGGTGGAACAAAGCCGGCGTTTCCCGGGCGAGTCCCGCCGATCCAGTTCTGCGACGTGCGAAAGTCCCCAGGCTGCTTCGCATGGCCCCGGCCTCTCGACATCAGCACGCCGTGGATCTCGCGGAAGAGGCGGTTCGACACGGGGAAGCCCTCCCGTATCCGCTTCATACCGTGTTCGAGCGCCGCCACGTAGTTCGACACCTCCACGACATCGTCCATCGGCAGGCCTGGCGAATCACTCGCCTCGAAGAGCAGAAGTTCGGAGAGCGATGACTGCGTCCCTTCGATCTGGGAGGAGAGTACCGCTTCCTTCCTGACGTACGAGTAGAGGAAGAGACGCGTATCGGGAAGCAGTGCGGTCACACTGTCGAGGCGACCTAGCGCGAGGAGCGCGGTGTCGAGCTTGTCGCGCAGCAACGCGTCGATGTGCAGAGGTGGAACCGGAGGCAGCGCAGCCGGAATGAAGGCTCGTACGCGCTCCCCCGCGACTGAGGATGTCGTCTCGTACCGGCCCGTAGGCCCGCGCCGTGCACCGGCCACTCCGGCCCCCGATCGTTGTTAAGCGTTCGTGAATAGGCCGTATCGTTATTAAACGATAGGCCGCTTTCGCTTAATAGTGTTCTGGGCCGCTTTATATCGCAAGTGTAATTGCGATTTCGGGACGCAGGCGAGCACCGCCGCTGATGGCGGTGATACGGGCGGCTTCCCGAAACGTATTGGCTCGGGGCCTTCTTACCCCCGCACCAACTTCCGATACGCAATCCGATGCGGCTGATCCGCATCCGGTCCCTTCCGCTTCTTCAAATCCTCCTGGTACGCCTGGAAATTCCCCTCGAACCACACCACCTCGGAATTCCCCTCGAACGCCATGATGTGCGTCGCCACCCGATCGAGAAACCAGCGATCGTGCGAGATCACCACCGCGCATCCGGCGAAATCGAGCAACGCCTCTTCCAGCGCGCGCAACGTATCGACATCGAGATCGTTCGTCGGCTCATCCAGCATCAGCACGTTCCCGCCTTCCATCAGCGTCTTCGCGAGATGCAGCCGGTTCCGCTCGCCCCCTGACAAGTCGCCGACCTTCTTCTGCTGATCCGTGCCGCGAAAATTGAAGCTCGACAGGTACGCCCGCGAGTTGAGCTCCTTCTTCCCCACCAGCACGATCTCCTGCCCCTTCGAAATCTCCTGCCACGCTGAATTCGCGCCGTTCAGCGTCCGGTTCTGGTCCACGTACGCCAGCTGCACCGTCTCGCCAACCTTCAGCTCCCCCGCATCCGCCGTCTCCGTGCCGATGATCATCCGGAACAGCGTCGTCTTGCCCGCACCGTTAGGCCCGATGATGCCGACGATCCCGCCGCGCGGCAGCGAGAAGGTCACCCCCTCGAACAGCAGCCGGTCGCCGAAGCCCTTCTTCAGGTTCTTCGCGATCACGACGTCGTTGCCTAATCGTGGCGGGGGCGGGATCACGATCTCGTTCGAGGCGACCTTCTCCTGCTGTGCCTCGCTCGCCAGCTGCTCGTACTGCTGGATGCGCGCCTTGCTCTTTCCCTGCCGCGCGCGCGGCGACATCCGTACCCACTCGAGCTCGCGATCGAGCGTCCGCTGCCGTGCACTCGCCTGCTTCTCTTCCGTCTGCAGCCGGTTGCGCTTCTGCTCGAGCCACCCGGAGTAGTTGCCCTCGAACGGCATCCCCTTGCCGCGATCCAGTTCGAGGATCCACTTCGCCACGTTGTCGAGGAAATACCGGTCGTGCGTCACCGCGACCACCGTCCCCGGATAACTCTCGAGGAAGTGCTCGAGCCATGCGACCGACTCGGCGTCGAGGTGATTCGTCGGCTCGTCGAGCAGCAGCATGTCCGGCTCCTCGAGCAGCACGCGACAGAGCGCGACGCGACGCTTCTCCCCACCGGACAGTGTCTTCACGTCGGCATCCGCCGGAGGCAAGCGTAAGGCATCCATCGCGATCTCGACCTTGTTGTCGAGATTCCAGAGATCGTGCAGGTCGATGTACTCCTGCAGCTTCCCCTGCTCGTCGAGCAGGTTCTCCATCTCCTTGTCCGACATCGGCTCGGCGAACTTCATCGCGATGTCGTTGAAGCGATCGAGCTTCGACCGCTGCACCTTCACCGCTTCCTCGACGTTGCCGCGCACGTCCTTGGTCTCGTCGAGCTTCGGCTCCTGCGACAGGTAGCCGATCCGCGTCCCCTTGTGCGCCCACGCCTCGCCCTGAAACTCCTGGTCGACCCCGGCCATGATGCGCAGCAGCGACGACTTTCCCGAACCGTTAGGCCCGAGCACCCCGATCTTCGCGCCGGGATAGAACGAGAGCCAGATGTCGTCGAGCACGATCCGCGAAGGTGGGATCACCTTCCGAAGCGCCTTCATGACGTAGATGAACTGTGGTGCCAATGGAGATCCTCGAAAATGGGGCTCTTTGTGGCGCTGCCTGGGACGCGACGCGGGGCAAATTCCGCCCCGCCCGCCGCCCGCGCCTCACTCGGGGCCGCTTACGCGGCCTCGTCGTCGAAATGTAGTGAACCGAGCGACGCCCCGAGGTGTGTCGTGGCACGACGCTTGTGATCCACCGGGGAGGTCTTGCCTGCGGGAACTGACTTGCCCCCGTACGAGTTGCCGTCTGGGTACTCTCGCGCGCGCAAGACGCGGTGCAGGGGGTAACTCGCCACGCAGAGAGGCAACATGGGAGCAGTCGAGGAAATTTCCGCCGAGGTGATTGCCGCGCAACCAGCGCGGGTACCAATCCGCGCACCGCGGCGGCCGACAATCGCCGAGCGCTACATCGCCGTTCGCGAGCAGTCGGAACGACTCTGCGAGCCACTCGAGACAGAGGACTTCGTCGTCAGCTCGATGCCCGACGTGAGCCCCACCAAGTGGCACCTCGCGCACACGAGCTGGTTCTTCGAGACCTTCGTCCTTCGCGAGCACGACGCGTCGTATCGCTCGCCGGACCCGCGCTACGCCTTCCTCTTCAACTCGTACTACCTCCAGGCCGGCGAGCGTCATTGCCGCGCGAAACGTGGGCTCGTTACCCGGCCGACGGTGCAAGGGGTGTTCGCCTACCGCGCGCACGTGGACGCGGCGATGCGACGGCTGATCGATCACATCGGCGAGGATTCCGCGCACCCGGCGATGGCTCTCGTCGAACTCGGGCTCAATC
Source organism: Gemmatimonadaceae bacterium (assembly GCA_046593895.1). Taxonomy (GTDB): domain Bacteria; phylum Gemmatimonadota; class Gemmatimonadetes; order Gemmatimonadales; family Gemmatimonadaceae; genus JABFXC01. The sequence continues at coordinate 15,469 of JBKJQR010000025.1, forward strand.
ACGAGCAACAGCATCAGGAACTGCTCGTCACCGACATCAAGCACGTGTTCTGGAC
>JBKJQR010000267.1:0-17918 GCA_046593895.1 Gemmatimonadaceae bacterium
CGGCCTCAAGGTCGGGATTTGCGGCGAACACGGCGGCGACCCGCGATCGGTGAAGTTCTGCCATCGCATCGGTCTCGATTACGTCTCGTGCTCCCCATATCGGGTCCCGATCGCGAGGCTCGCCGCCGCCCATGCCGCGCTCGAGCAGGTATAGCGTGGGAATTTCGACTCCGCGGATCGTGCACGGCAGCCGCCCAACGATCGTGCCTCACGGTGGCCGCCACGATAGAACTCCATCGCGATCCCTGCGGATCGCCCTCGTGACCGAGTACTACTACCCACACCTCGGCGGGATCTGCGAGCATGTCCACTATTTCGCCCGCGAAGCGCGAGCGCGCGGGCATCACGTGGACATCATCACCTCCGATATCGAAGGCGCCGATCCGCAGCCACATGTCATCCGCATCGGGCGCTCGCGGTCGGTGTACGCCAACGGCTCCCAGGCGCGGATTACGGTCGGGACGGGATTGCGCCGCCGCATGCGCGTTGCGCTGCGCCGTGGGCGCTACGACATCGTCCACGTTCACTCGCCGCTGAGTCCCGTCCTCCCGATGCTGGCGATCGACGAGGCCGATTGTCCAGTTGTCGGCACCTTCCACACGTATTTCGACCGCTCGGTTGGGTACACCCTGGGTCGTCGGTATTTCCAGAAGCGGCTCGACAAGCTGGCGACGGCGATCGCGGTGTCACACTCGACCACCGTCGCGCTCGAGCGGTATTTCGACGCCGATTGGCGAATCATCCCCAACGGGATTGACGCGAACTTCTTTCACCCCGACGCGGCTCGTCCGGACGCGATGCGCACCGACGTCCCGGTGATCCTCTTCCTCGGCCGTTTCGATCCGCGCAACGGGCTGCGGATGTTGATGGATACCTTCCGCCGCGTGCGCGGACCGCAACGCGAAGCACAGCTCGTCGTCGTCGGTGGCGGACCGCTGACGAACCACTACCACAAGCTGGCGAAGCACGATCCGGACATAACGTTCGTCGGCCCGGTGCTCGAAGGGCGCCCGGGCTACTACGCGAATGCGTCAATTTACGCCTGCCCGACGTCCAAGGCGTCGTTCGGCATCACGCTCCTCGAGTCGATGGCCTGCGCGACACCGATCGTTTGCTCCGACATCCTCGGCTTCCGCGATGTCGTGAAGCACGAGCGTGAGGCATTGATGGTTCCGCGCGATGATGAGGGCGCGCTCGCGGACGGACTCGTCCGCCTCCTCGACGACGAGAGCCTCCGCTACCGCCTCGGAACCGTCGGCCGCGAGATTGCGCAGTCGTACACCTGGCCGCGCGTGACCGAGCAGGTGCTCGCCGTCTACGCCGACGTCCTCAATCTCGCCGCCGCACCGGCTGCATGATCGCGGCGGTGGGCGCGATCGGCGTAGCGGTCGTCGGCGCCCTCGCTCACGGGACGTATCATCGCAACAGTCCGCTCTTCGGCCGAGCGTTAGGCAGCCTGCCGCTCGGCAGCGCTGACGACCGGTCCGTCGCCCTCACCTTCGACGATGGCCCCAACCCCGAGGCGACGCCGCGCATTCTCGACGCGCTGGCCGAGCGTGGCGCGATCGCAACGTTTTTCCTGCTCGGCCGCCACGTCGAGCGGTGGCCGTCCCTCGCCCGCCGCGTTGCCGACGAAGGCCACACTGTCGGGAATCATGGCTGGCATCATCGGAAGCTGCACACCCTGGGTCCCGCCGGCGTGCGGCGCGATCTCGCGTTGGGCACCGACACGATTCGCGGCGCGACAGGGGTTGCCCCCGCGGTGTTCCGCGCGCCGCATGGATTCCGGTCACCATGGGTCAACGCCATCGCCGCGTCGCTCGGTCAGCGCACGATCGGCTGGTCGCTTGGCGTGTGGGACACGGCGCTCCCCGGCGTCGAGGCGATCGTCGACCGCACCGTGCGCGGCACGCGGCCGGGATCGATCCTGCTGCTCCACGACGGTGACGGCTACGACGCGTTAGGCGATCGCAGCCAGACGGCGGCCGCGGTCCCACGCATCGTCGCCACGCTTGCCGCACGGGGCTTTCAACTGGTCGGAGTGCCAGCGACATGACCGGGTCAACGCCGGACCTGACGACCCCCGAAGTTTTGCTGGCGATCGAGCCACCGGCGCCGCGTAAGCCACTGTTCCGTGCGTTGCACGCACTTCTCGTCGTCGGTGTGGTCGCGCTCCTCGTGCTCTTCGCGCGCACCGTGAACTGGCATGAGGCGTGGGCATCCATTCGCGATGCCGATCGCCATTGGCTGTTGGCCGCGATGGCGGCGAACCTCCTCTCGATCGTCGTCAAGGGGCTTCGCTGGTGGCTGTTCCTGCGGCGGGTCGGTGTCGATCGCCCGTGGCTCGCCCAGCGAGCCACACTCGCTGGCGCCGGTTTGAACAACGTGCTCGTCGCCAACGGCGGCGAAGCGGCGCGCGTGGTGTTCGTGGCGCGCGCCAGCGGCGTCCCCGCCGGGACCATTCTCGCCACGCTGGCCATCGAGCGGGTCTTCGATCTCGTGGGCTACGTGCTCTTTCTCGCCGTCGCCGCGCTGACGCTGCCGCTGCCGGACGCGCTTTCTCGCTGGCGCTGGCCGGCTGCGCTGCTGCTCATCGTCGCACTCGGGTTGCTCTACTGGATGGTGCTTCGCGCGCGCGTCAGGCGGGCGAGCGGAATCCTCGCGACGCATGACGCGGCGGCTCCTGCCGACGCTGGATACATCGCGCGCTCGAAAGTGAAGCTGCGCAATGCGCGCGGGCAGTTCCTCAATGCCATGGCGCAGGTAGCGGGCGTGCGCCGCTTTACCGTTGCGCTCCTGCTCTCGATGCTCGCGTGGGGCCTGCAGCTCGCGACGTTTGCCTGGACCGCGCGCGCGGCCGATCTCAAGTTGCCGCTCGCCGGCGACGTCGCCACGCTGCTCGCGGTGAATCTCGGCTTTCTCTTTCGCGCCACCCCGGGCAACGTCGGATTCTTTCAGGTCGCGTATGCACTGGCCGCGGTCCCGTTTGGCGCAACGCGCGATCACGCGATCGCCGTCTCGCTGCTGATCCAGACACTGCAGATCATTCCGGTGACGGTGCTCGGCGTCGCGTTGGCGCCGCAGTTTCTGCGCACGCGCAAGCCGCGCCCCACTATTGAGCGTTAGGCGTCAGGCAGCGGCGGGGATGCAGTCACCACCCGCCTTCCATCGCGACGATGTTGTCGGACAGTTTGTCGCTCGCGTAGCAGTGCATGCCACACCGAATCAACCCCGCGTCCCGAAGCGCACGCGCGTAGTATGACGGCGCCCGCAGGTCGATCGACGCAAGGTCGCCGACCAGCTCGTCGTGGGCGGTGTAGATCTCGAGGTACGCCACACCGCGCAGCCGCGCCGCAAGCTGGTCGAGGCCGCGCCGCAGCTCAGCGGTGGTGAGGTAGTTCATGACGTCCGCGCAGACGATGAGGTCGAAGCCCTTTCCGACGCGCGCCTGGTCGAGGCCATCGAACCGGCCGTGACGGAGGCCGCGCTTCGCGCCATAACGCGCGACGGCGTACTCGCTCGGTTCGACGCCGACGTAGCGCGCGGCGGGCCGCAACCGCTTCAGAATCGGTTGCCACGCGCCTTCGCCGGCGCCAATGTCGAGCACCGTGCGAATCTCGCGGCCAAGCATGAATTCGGCGGCACTCACCGCGAGCCGCACCTTGCGCGCGACGGATGCCGGCGTGTGAACACGCGTTCGATCGCGGTGGTAGAAGCGCTCGAAGTACTCGCGGTCGTACCGCTTCTCGATTGGCTTCACGGCTGCTGGCATGCAGCAAAACTATCGTCGAGCGTCCAGCGCGCCACGCGGCTTCGGGAGGGGCACGTCGTCCCGAAGCGCGGCAAAACGACTCGCTACTTCTGCGGCTCGAGGTCGAGCGACGCGGAATTGATGCAGTAGCGCATCCCTGTCGGGTTGGGACCGTCGTCGAAGAGGTGGCCGAGGTGTCCGCCGCAGTTCGCGCAGGTCACCTCTGTTCGCTTCATGAAGAAGCTGCGATCTGTGTGCTCCGCGACCTTACTCGCATCGACCGGCTCCCAGAAGCTCGGCCAGCCGGTGCCTGAGTCGAACTTCGTGCTGGAGCTGAAAAGCGGTTCTCCGCAGCCCGCGCAGCGATAGGTGCCTTCGTCCTTGGTCGACCAGTATTCGCCCGAGAATGCCCGCTCCGTGCCCTTCTCGCGGAGAATCCGGTACTGCTCAGGGGTGAGCGCTGCCTTCCAGTCGCGCTGCTCCTGAGCGCCCTTCTCGTTCGTTGTTTCGCTCATTGGATCTCCAGTCAGAAGTTCATCCCCGCGCTGCGCGTGGTGCCTGCGTCATAAAGCACGACGGCGGCTCCGAAGTTTCGCGGAACCGCCGTCAGGATCGAACTTTTTTGAAGCACGTTGCCAATCAGTGGACCCGCGGGGTACTGCCCCCCGGTCCGAGCAAGAATCTACCGACGCGTCTACGTGTGTAGCTCACCGATTGAGGTCTCCAGTCGCTGGCCGGTGAGCAGCCCACGCCTGAACAAGTTCTCTAAGATCTCACTCGCCGGCCGAGAACGCGCCCTTGAGCCAGCCCAGATTTTCGATACTCACGTGCCGCCCCGGGCGGGCTGCCTCGTGAGCACTGCCGGCGTAACTAAGAGTTACGCGGCGAGCGCCAGGTTATCGTTGGCGATTGAAATTTACCCGAGAGTTTTACCAGGGCTCAGGAAGCCTGGACACGCGACGCCGATGTCAACATACCCGTCGAATCTAGTTCGGGCCCGTTGGTCGATCGGTCCATTGAATATAGCTGCTGTGCTGTCGTTTTTCAACCGCGGCGGGCTCGCACTTTTGTGATCTACGCCGACGATTCCGGAACGTCGGCCGCTACTGGGAACCCGGCGGTACGCACCTGGTCGCGACCGGCGCCCTTTGCTTCGTACAGCGCCTTGTCGGCCGCGGGGAAGAGCGCGTCACGGAGCGCCGTGCTCTCCGGGTAGCCGGCGACACCAAAGCTGGCCGTCACCCGAATCGTGCGGTCTCCGTGCTGCACGGGCTTCGACGCGATCGCCTTCCGTACCCGCTCGGCCACCTCCTGGGCGCGCACCACGCTGGTCTCCGGAAGGAGAATCGCGATCTCCTCGCCTCCGTAGCGCGCGCAGACGTCCTCGGCGCGGAGACAATCGAGGAACACGCGGGCGACTGCCTTGAGTACGGCGTCGCCCGCCTCGTGCCCATACGTATCGTTCACCCGCTTGAAGTGGTCAACGTCGGCGACGACGAGCGACGCCGGCGACCCGTGTGCGAGTGAATCGGCGACGATCCGGGCCAGCTGCTCATCGAAGTGCCGGCGATTGTAGAGGCCCGTCAGGCCGTCGGTCCGCGCACGCCGCCATTCCTCCTCGATCTCCCACGCCGTCTCCAGCGAACGTGCGGCGATCACGCCGAGCAGGCTGACGTTCTCGACCTCACGTCGTGTCAGCGTGTCCGCGGTGTCGCTCTCGATCACGATCGCGCCGATCACGCCGATGTCCGCGCGGGCCAATGGGAGGACGGCGAGTCCGCCGATCTCCCGCTTCGTCTCGCCGTGGCCGTAGAGCGTCGCCGCGCGCAGCATGCGGGCATCTTCCTTGTGCAGCAACTTGCGCATCGAGCACTGCTCGGCGACGACCGAGTCGCCGTCGATGGCCAGCCCCGGTGGCAACGTGTGCCCGCGAGAGACAGCCATCACCGTTCCTGTCTCGTGCTCCGGGTCCCAGCGAATGAGCGCCGACCGCTGTGCCGACGTCACTTCGATGGCCGTCTGGCAGATCGCCGCGCCTAACGCGTCGGTGCTCTTCGCCGCCTGGAGGCGTTCGGCGGCGCGGATCAGCGCCGGAGTCGACAACAGGTGACGGCTCGCCTCGCGACGGAGGTCGAGCAGGTCGAGGAGGACGGCGGCGTGCGCTGCGTGTCGCGCTGCCCAGCGCTTCGCGCCATCAGGCGTGTGCGTCAGGCCAGCGTGCGCCGAGATACTCAGGGCGCCGTGCACCCGCCCCCCCTCGCGCACCGGCGCGACGACGAACGAGCTTACGTCGCCGTCGGCCACGCACTGCACCTGGCCACTCTCGGCGGCCCAGCGCACGAGCGGCGCCCAGGCGTCGCGGTCGAAGTACTTCGGTGAGCTCGCCTGCTCTGTCGACCAGGCCGCGGCGCGCTGCGTCTGGCGCGCTTCGTTGAATCGCCAGAAGACGACTTCGTCGGCGCCCATCGTGTCGCGCACGTCACGGAGGTAGCGGTCGAGCGCGTCGATGTGGCGCAGCCCCTCGGCGGTCTGGAACTGCGCCTGCCGTTCGCTCTTCAGATCGCCGGGGGTGGCGATCGCGTCATTGCCTAACGGCGTCATGCGGCGATCGGCGAGATAGCCCTCGACGCGGGCGAGGCGCTGACGAGCCCTCGCCTCGTCGGCGACGGCGCGCCGGGCGTAGGCGATCGGGATCAGCCCGATCGAGAACAGCGTCACCGCAACCGAGAGCAACCAGGCGGGGTCGACATGGCGATGGAGCAGCGGGTCGGCAGCGACGAGCGCGGCGAGCCAGATCGCCGCGGCCGTCGCACCATTGCCGAGCGACCCGCGCCAGGCAAAGCCGAGGGCGACGAAGCCGGGCACGAGCACGGCCGGCGAGCGGAGGCCGCCGGTCAGCTCGATCATGAAAAAAAGGATCGCCGAGCCGCCGATCAGCCACCACGCCATCGTATCGCGCACCGCCGCGGGAATCCGCTTCGCCGACGCCGCCCATCCGACGCCGAGTGCGGCGAGGTTGGTACTTGCCGCGACGAGTCCGAGCCAGGCGGGGGGATGCGCCGCGGTGCGCCGCAGCAGCACCAGCGCGGTGATTGCGACACACCAGGCGACCGCTGGCGGGAGCGCGTGGCGAACGAGCGCTTGCTGGGCCGAGCGCGGCGTCTCACCGGTGATGCGCAGCATCGCCGTCTCGGCCGATGGACGCTCGGCCGCCGCCGCGTTAGGCGTGGGTAATCCGTGATGCGGCGACCGCGGCTCCGAAGCCGTTGTCGATGTTGACCACGGTCAGGCCGGCCGCGCAGCTGGACAACATCGCCAGGAGCGCCGCGACTCCGCCGAAGCTCGCGCCGTATCCCACGCTCGTCGGGACGGCGATCACCGGCGCGCGCACGAGGCCGGCGACGACGCTGGGGAGCGCGCCATCCATTCCGGCAACGACGATCACCACCCGCGCCGAGTGCAGCATTTCGGCGCGCGACAGGAGCCGGTGGATCCCGGCGACCCCGACGTCGGTCATTCGCTTGACGGAATTTCCCATCGCCGTCGCGGTGACCGCGGCTTCCTCGGCCACCGGGAGGTCGCTCGTACCAGCGGTCACGATCAGCACGTCACCAGTTCCCTGGGGCGGGGCGTGCTCGGGCACGAGCCAGATCGTGCGCCCGAGCTCATTGCACTGCGCCGCCGGAAAGCGGTTGCCTAACGCGTGTCGAACTTCCGGTTCGGCACGGGTCGCGAGGAATCCGTCCCCCCGCTCGGCGATGCGTTCGGCGATCGCGACGATCTGCGCCACCGTTTTTCCGGGGCAGTAGATGACCTCGGGAAATCCCTGGCGGAGCGCGCGGTTATGATCGATCGTCGCGAAGTCGAGCTCTTCGACCGGCGCGTGCGACAGCCGGTCCAGCGCGTCGGCTACCGGCAGCGTGCCGTCCGCGACCTTGGCCAGCAGGTCGCGCACGCGCTCGCGGATCACGCCTCGGCGACCTCGAGCTCTGCGGCGTCGGTCGTCACGGTGGAGCTGTCCGCGTAGCGCTCGCGATGCGCGAGGTAATCGGCGAAGATCCCCTCGATCTCGCCTAACGACGTGACGGCATGCAGCTTTTTCCTCAGCTCGGCGGAGCCGGGCAGCCCCTTCGCATACCACCCGAGGTGCTTCCGGAACTCGATCGCGGCGCCGCGGGCGTCGATCTCGTAGGCCGCGGCCAGCCGCGCGTGGTGCAGTGCGACCGCGAACCGCTCCTCGACCGTCGGATCGGGTGGCATCGGCTTTCCCTCGAGCAAGGCGCGCGTCTGCGCGAACACCCACGGCTGGCCGTACGAGCCGCGTGCGATCATGACGCCGGAGCAGCCCGTTTCACGGTGCATTCGGACCGCATCAGCGGGGGTCTTGATGTCGCCGTTGCCGAGCACTGGAATCTCCAGCGCGTTTACGACGGCTGCGATCTCGTCCCACCGTGCGCTGCCCGTGTACATCTGCGAGCGAGTACGGGGGTGGAGCGTGAGGACACGGGCACCGGCGTCCTGGCAACGGAGACCGATCGTGACGGGATCGCGCATCTCCTCGCTCCACCCGCTGCGGATCTTCACCGTCACCGGGAGATGCGTCGAGCGCGCGACCGAACGGATGACCTCCTGGACCAGCCCGAGATCCTTCAGGCAACCGGAGCCACCGTTGCGGCGAACGACCTTCTTCACCGGACAGCCGAAATTGATGTCGATGAATTCCGGCTGGAAAACATCAGTGACGAACCCCGCCGCCTCACCCATCGCCTCGGCATCGGCCCCGAAGATCTGCACACCGATCGGTCGTTCGGCCGGCTCAAAGCGCAGCTTGGAGATGGTTGCCTGGATCTCACGCCGAATACCTTCCGCCGAGAGGAACTCGGTGACGACGACGTCGGCGCCATGCTCGCGGCAGAGCTGCCGGAACGGCGACTCGGAGACTCCGGCCATCGGCGCCAGGTACAGCGGGACGTCGGGCGCGAGCGGAAATGGAAATACGCGGCGCTGCATGAATGAAAGCTACGCGGTCGCGGAAATGCGTGCAACCTAAGGGTTTGACACTCCTCTTACCCACCGATATGATTCGTGAATCGTGTGACGCCCGCCACGCTGCAGTGCGACCCCAAAGGAAAAAACGATAGATGGAATTGCGCGAGTTTTTTTCGGAAGACGCCATCAAGCTGGAGCTGGAAGGCACGACGAAGGACGAAGTTCTCAAGGAGCTGATCGGGCTGTTGAAGCTCGATGACAAGAGCGAAGGCATGCTCTTCAAGATGCTCAAGCGTCGCGAGAATCTCGGCTCCACTGGCATCGGGCGCGGGATCGCGATTCCGCACTGTCGTTCACTCGTCGTCAACAAGTTGCGTGTCGCGTTCGGCCGTAAGACGGCGGGCGTCGACTTCAAGGCGATCGACGAAAAGCCGGTGAACTTTTTCTTCCTGATCGTCGCGCCGCCGCTCGAGGTGTCGAATCAGTACCTCCCCGTGCTCGGCAAGATCGCGCAGTTCAGCAAGGAAGCCGACGTGCCCCAGCGGCTGCTCGGCCTGACGGAAAACCCGCAGTTCCTCAAGCTGCTCGAGGAAAAGGGAGTCTGAGGTTCGGCGCGCCGTAATCGGCGCTGCGATATGGCGACGCGATATGGCGACGCGATATGGCGACGCGAGACGATGGACGAGAGACCGGCCGCGGAGGCCGGTTTTTTTTTGCAGAAAGGGGGGCCGCGTATCGCGGCCGCCCTTTTGTCGTGACGCTGATTTCCCTTATGTCTCGTCCCTCGCCGCGGCCTCGCTCCATCGCTCGTCGCCGTCGCCCAAGCCAGTCGCAGCGCCGAGATCTCATTCCCACTCGATGGTCGCGGGCGGCTTTGAGCTGACGTCGTAGACGACGCGGTTCACGCCGTCCACCTCGTTGATGATGCGGTTCGAGATCACGGCCATCACGTCGTGCGGGAAATGATACCAGTCAGCGGTCATGCCATCGACGGACGTGACCGCGCGGAGCCCGACGACATTGTCGTAGGTGCGTTCGTCGCCCATCACCCCGACGCTGCGCACGGGCAACAGCACCGCGAACGCCTGCCAGATCTCGTCATACAATCCGGCGGCGCGAATCTCCTCGAGATAGATCGCGTCGGCCTTGCGCAACACGTCGAGCTTGTCGGCGGCGACGTCGCTGAGGATGCGGATGGCGAGCCCCGGTCCGGGGAACGGGTGCCGCCCGACGACGTCTTCCGGCAGCGCCAGTTCGCGGCCGACGTTGCGCACCTCGTCCTTGAACAGTTCGCGCAGCGGCTCGATCAGCTTGAACTTCATGTCCGGCTTCAGGCCGCCAACGTTATGATGCGTCTTGATCGTCACCGACGGCCCTCCGGTCGGCGATGCGGACTCGATGACGTCGGGGTACAGCGTGCCCTGCACGAGGAACGCCGCGCCCTCCGCGTGTTCGGCGGTTGCATCCTCGAACACATCGATGAAGGTGTGGCCGATGGCACGGCGCTTCTTTTCCGGATCATCGACACCGGCGAGTGCGTCGAGAAAGCGCTGACACGCATCGATGGTCACGAGCTTTACGCCAAGATGTGCGCGGAACGTCCGCTCGACCTGTTCGCGCTCGCCGAGCCGGAGGAGGCCTGTGTCGACGAAGACGCAGGTCAGCTGGTCGCCGATGGCGCGATGCACGAGCGCCGCCGCGACACTCGAGTCGACGCCGCCCGACAGTCCGCAGATCACCCGCTTCTCGCCAACCAGTGCGCGGATCTTCCGGATTTCGTCCTCGATGAATGCCCCCGGGGTCCATGACGGCTCGGCGCCGCAGATCTCGAAGAGGAAATTCGCGATGATCTCACCACCACGAGGCGTGTGCGCAACCTCGGGATGAAACTGGACGCCATGAATCGGCTTCGTCGCATGGCGCATCCCGGCGACCGCCGTGTTCGCGCTCTTTGCCGTTATGACGTAGTCTTTCGGCGGGCGCTCCACATGGTCGCCATGGCTCATCCACGCGCTCAGCGTGCCGTTTGAGGCAAAGCCGCTGAACACCCCCGACGATTCGACGACCTCGACCTCGGCGCGACCATATTCACGTCGTCCGGCGCGCTCGACGGCGCCCCCTTCGAGGTGTGCGATCAGCTGCATTCCGTAGCAGACGCCGAGGATCGGCGCGACGTCGAGCAGGTCGCGGTGCGCCGTGGGCACGTTCTCGCCGTACACCGAGCAGGGACCGCCGCTGAGGATGATTCCCGTCGGCTTCCATTCGCGCACCCAGTCCACCGTTCGCGTCGGCGGGTGAATCTCCGAATAGACGCGGGCCTCGCGGACGCGACGGGCGATCAGCTGCGTGTACTGCGAGCCGTAATCGATGATCAGGATGCGGGAGGACATCGCGTCGGTGCGGACGTTAGGCGAGCGTCGATGCGGCCAGCGACTCGCGCGCCACTAGCGGCCCCACTCCGGGCCGTCGAGGGCAAGCCATTCGACGGAGAGCGTGTCGAGGTCGAGTACCGCGGCGGACGGCGTGCCGGACAGCCAGCCGCACGCTTCGCCCGGATTGACGATCAGCGCCGAGCCGCGCCGCTGCTCGCTGCGCTCGTGCGTGCAGCCGTGAACGATCACGGCGTGTCCTTCGATGGAGCGCTCGTTCACTTCGCCAATGTCGTGGACGATGAGCATCCGCGTCCCGGCGAGGTCGAAGCTGTGCGGCGATTCGAACAGTTCGATGCCCATCGCTTTTGCCGCCTTCGCGCGCAACCCTTCCTGATCGCCGTCGTTGCGGCCAAACACCCCGCCCACCGCCACCTGTGCGTCGAAGAACGGCTGCAACGCGAAGGGGGCGCAGAAGTCACCCGCGTGGAGGATGAAGCCGGCACCTGCCGCTTGCATTCGCTTCACCAGCTCTGCCATCGCGGGCAGGCGGTCGTGACTATCGGCCATCAGTCCAACGCGCATCAGATTGTTCTCCATTCCGGTGTAGCGCTCTCATGCCGCACGAGGTCTTCGAGCGTCTCACGCTCACGGGCAACCGCAACACGGTTACCCTCGACGAGGAGCTCGGGGACGCGCGGCCGCGCGTTGTAGTGTGACGACATCACCGCGCCGTATGCGCCGGCAGACCCGACGACCACCAGGTCACCGGGCGACACTGCGCCGAGCGACCGGTCACGGGCGAAGAAATCGCCGCTCTCGCATACCGGGCCGACAACGTCGACGACCCCCGCCTCGCCGGCTGGGCCGACGGGCTCGATGCGATGAAATGCGTTGTAGTGCGACGGGCGGAGCAACTCGGTCATTCCGGCATCAGTGATGACGAAGTCCTTCCCGCCACTCCGCTTCCGGTAGAGCACCCGCGCGAGGAGCATCCCGGCGTTTCCGACGAGAAACCGGCCTGGCTCCATCACGAGCTCGAGCCCACTGTCGATTGCCGCGGGCACGATGATCCGCGCGAACGCATCGAGGTCGGGCTCGCGTTCATCGTCATACGTGACGGCGAGCCCGCCTCCGATGTCGAGGTAGCGCAGGTCGGCGCCTCCGCCATCGGCGGTGATCGCCCGGCGCAACTCGAGCAACCGGCCGACGCCATCGGCGTAGGGGTCAATGCTCGTCAGCTGCGACCCGATGTGCATGTCGAGCCCGGCCAGTACGACGTTAGGCAGCGCGTCGGCAGCCCGCGCGACGGCACGCGCCTCGTCGTAGGGGATGCCGAACTTGTCGCCACGGGCGCCGGTCCGCGTGTAGTGATGCGCGGTCTCGACCTCGACCTCGGGATTCACGCGCAAGGCGACCGGCACGACGCGGCCGGCACGTTCCGCGACATCGTCAAGCAGGTGGAGCTCAGCCTCGGACTCGACGTTGACGAGTTTCACTTCGGCGTCGACCGCCTGTTCGAGCTCGGCGACGGTCTTCCCGACGCCGCTGAACACGACGTCGGCCCCGCGAAAGCCGGCGCGGAGCGCGCGAAACAGCTCACCGCCGGACACAATGTCAACCCCGGCACCGAGCTCGCGAAGCAGCGCGAGGAGCGCGAGGTTGCCATTCGCCTTGACGCTGTAGTGGAGGCGGTGCGGCGTGCTGCCTAACGCCTTGTCGAGTCGCGCGTACTGGTCACGGATCACCGACGCGCTGTAGACGTAGGCCGGCGTTCCGTGCCGGGCCGCAAGTTCGGCGAGCGACACCTCGTCAGCGTGGAGCCAGCCGTCGCGGCGGGTGAAGCCGCGCGCGCGCGGAGGCGCCGAGTGCGGGGCGCCCCGCGGCGTCAGTACGCCCTCGCCCACAGCGCTTCCTCGGCGGCCGGCTTGCCGCACTTGAGACAGCTCGTCGGCGCCTCAGCCGAGCGGAATTCCTCATCGGGCAGGCAGCGGATCGTCGCCTTGGTCTCCTCCTTCACGGCGCTCTCGCACTCCGCGCCGCCACACCACCCGGCGTAGACAAACGCACCAGCACCCTCCATCACGGCGCGAAAATCGTCGTACGAGATCCGGTGCCTGACGCTGTTCTGCTCGCGCCGCTCGCGCGCCGCGATCAGCATGTCGTCCTGAATCGCGACAAGGCGATCGTGCACTTCCTCTCCGATGGCGAGCAGGGAAACACTCGCCTTCTCGCCCGTGTCGCGCCTGACGAGCACACACTGCCCCTTCTCGATATCGCGCGGGCCAAGCTCCATCCGCAGCGGCACGCCGCGCAGCTCCCAGTGATAGTACTTCGCGCCAGGTTTCACGCCGTCACGCGCGTCAATCTCGACACGCAGCCGGCCCGGCGCGCGACGCTCCCACTCGGCGAGCGAGCGCTTGAGGCGTTCAGCGACTTCGAGCACGCGAGTGCGTTCCTCATCGGTCTTGTAGATGGGGACGATCACCAGTTCGACCGGCGCGAGGCGTGGCGGGCAGCGCAGTCCCTTGTCGTCGCCGTGCGTCATGATCAAGCCGCCGATCATGCGCGTGGAGACTCCCCAGCTCGTGTTCCACGCGAACTCCGTCGATCCGGACTCGCTCTGGAACTTGAGATCGAAGGCCTTGGCGAAATTCTGTCCCAGATTGTGCGACGTCCCGGCCTGCAACGCCTTGTTGTCCTGCATCATCGCTTCGCACGAGTACGTCCGTAGCGCGCCGGCGAACCGCTCGCTGTCGGTCTTGCGTCCGGTCACGACCGGCATCGCCATCCACCCTTCCATGAAGTCGCGGTAGACGCCGAGCATCTTCCGCGTTTCCTCCTCGGCCTCGTCGTGCGTCGCGTGCGCGGTATGGCCTTCCTGCCAGAGAAACTCGAGCGTGCGCAGGAACAATCGCGTCCGCATCTCCCATCGTACAACGTTCGCCCACTGGTTCATCAGCAGCGGAAGATCGCGGTAGCTCTGCACCCACTTCGCGAACATCGAGTAGATGATCGTCTCGCTGGTCGGCCGGATGACGAGCGGCTCCTCGAGCTCCTTGCCGCCGCCATGCGTGACGACGGCAGTCTCCGGCGCGAACCCCTCCACATGCTCGGCTTCCTTGCTGAGGAAGCTCTGCGGAATCAACAGCGGGAAATAGGCGTTCTTGTGGCCGGTGTCCTTGAACATCTGGTCGAGCTGCTGCTGCATCCGCTCCCAGATTCCATAACCGTTAGGCCGGATGATCATACATCCGCGCACCGGCGCGTAGTCAGCCAGTTCGGCGCGGAGGACCAGCTCGTTGTACCAGGCGCTGAAATCGGCGGCGCGGGTGGTCAGCTTTTTCTCGTCGGCCATGTTCCTGTGCGTCCCTGCGTCAGCGTGGACCGGTGGCAGGCGCCAATGCGCGCACCACCGCGTCCGCGTTCGGATACTTCGTCTGCTCACCTGATGCGAGATCGCGGATCGTGAACTCCGATCCACCAACTGCATCGGTCGTCAGCGGAATGATCACTGCCTGCTTCGCGCCTGCGGTCGACGCGGACTTGAATTGCTTGCCGAGCTGCTGTGGTCTCAGCGCGTACTCAACCGACAGTCCCTTCCCCCGCAGGACTGCGGCGAGCGCCATCACTGCGTGCATGTCGGCGGTCCGTTCGCCCCCGGCGATCCAGACATCAATTGCCGTGGCCGTTGCCTTCATCAGGCCGCGCGCCCGCAGCAGTTCGCCGAGAACGACATCGCCCATCCCGAAGCCTAACGCCGGGAGGCTTGGCCCGCCGAGCGATTCGAGCAATGTGTCGTATCGACCGCCACCGGCGATCGCGCGGAACTCCCCCTTCGCGTCGAACAGCTCGAACACGATGCCCGTGTAGTAGGCGAGCCCACGAACGATCGTCAGGTCGAGCTGGACGTAGTCGGCCACACCGAGCTGGGTCGCGTAACTGAGGTATTGCTCCATCTCGGCGACTCGTTCCTCGGCCGCGCGCCCAGCGGACGTGCTCGTGTCGAGGCCAAGCGCGACACGCAGCTCGCCGGGCGTACGGATCCGGAGCAGCGCATGGAGCCGCTGCGTCGTGTCGGAATCGATGCCGAGCGCGGCGAGCTTCTCATCGACCACCGCGCGCGGTGTGCGCTCGATCTTGTCGATGATCGTGAACAGCTCGTCGTGCGTGTTGTCGGCGATGCCGATCGCGGTGAGCACCGCGCGCAGCAGCCGGCGGTCGGAGACGCGCGCGCGCACGTCGTCGGGGCCGAGGCCGAGGGCGCGCATCATGTCGAGCGCGGTGGCGAGCAGTTCGGCATCGGCAGTGACCGACGCTTCACCGAAAATGTCGACGTTGAGCTGGTAGTGCTCGCGGAGACGACCCTTCTGCTGTCGCTCGTAGCGGAACAGCTGCGGAATCGAGAACCACCTGACGGGTTTCCGCAGTGCGTTGGCACGAGCGCCGACCATCCGTGCGACTGTCGGCGTCATCTCCGGGCGCAGCGCAACCGCGCGACCACCCTTGTCGTCGAAGTTGTAGAGCTGCCCGACGATTTCCTCGCCGCTCTTCTTCGTGTAGAGCTCGAGCGGCTCGAGCGGGGGGCCGTCATATTCGACGAATGCATAACGCGCGGCCACCGAACGCCACACGTTCGTGATGAACGTGCGCTCGGCGAGCTCCTGCGGGTAGAAGTCGCGAAATCCGGGGAGCGCACCTTGTGCCATTCCGTTCAATCTACCCGGCGAGCGGATCGACCTGCAAGCACGCCATCGCATCGCCGACCGTGTGGAACGAGCCGGTGACGAGCGTTGTACCGCTTGCGTACCGCGCCCTGTCGACGACGCGCGCGAAGTCACGGTCCGCCTCGGCGACGTAGTGCTTTGCTCTCGCATACTCGAGCGCCGCGGCGAGATCCCAGATTCTCGCCACCGGCGCGGTGGGTGCGACGGTCAGGATGAAGCGGTCAGTGGTCGCTGCGAGGGCGTCCATCATCCCGCGCCAGTCCTTGTCGGCAAGGACCGCCAGGATCGTCGTCAGCGGTCGTGCGATCTCGAGGTGCCGCAGGGTTGCCGCCAGCACCGCGCCCCCCGCGGGATTGTGCGCAACGTCGAAGATCAATCGTCCCATCCGCTGGAACCGACCAGGCAGCCGAACGTTCTCAAGCCCGCGCTGGATCTCGGGCGCGGTCGGCGTCCATCCGGGACCCGCGCGACGCAGCGTCTCGAGTGCCAGCGCCGCGTTATACGCCTGATGTTCGCCGAGCAGGGGCGTCACGAGGCGCTGATCGCCCTCAGCGTTACGGAGCACGAACTCGGTTGCGGCGTCGCGTATGTCTACGTTGTTCACCGTCCAGTCGTCGCCCACCACGCCGGTCGAGGACGCACCGCGCTCGCGGGCGATGGCCAGCAATTGCGCGCAGGTCTGCGGCGCTCGCTCGCCGATCATCGCGACCGCGCCCCGCTTGAAGATCCCGGCCTTTTCCGCCGCAATCTGCTCGATGGTTGTTCCGAGCAGGTCGGTGTGATCGAGACCGATCGACGAGACCACTGCCGCAACCGGCTGGACGACGTTCGTCGAATCAAGCCGCCCACCGAGGCCCGTCTCGATGACGGCGACGTCGACGTTCGCGCGCGCGAAGTGATCGAAGGCGAGCGCAGTCGTTGCCTCGAAGAATGTCGCGCCAAGCCGCTCGATGAGCGGATCATGGTCGGTCAGCCAATCGGCGACGTCATCCTCGGCGATGGGCCGGCCATCAACGACGATTCGTTCGCGAAAGTCGACGAGGTGCGGCGAGGTGTAGCGTCCGACGCGAAAGCCGCGCGCGCGGAGCAGGCTGTCGAGCGTGGCGCAGACACTGCCCTTCCCGTTCGTACCGGCCACGTGAAAGACGCGCAGCTTCCGGTGTGGATCGCCGTCGGCGTCGAGCAGTGCCTCGGTGCGTTCGAGCCCGGGCTTGACCCCGCCCGCGGTGCGCGCGAACAGCGCGTCCACCGCGGCGCGGTAGCGGCTCAGGGCGAGACCCACCCCGCAGCCGCGGGCTTGCCCGTCATGTGCCTGAGGAGCTGGCCGACCGTTCCCTTCAGGTCCTTCCGGTGCACGACGGTGTCGAGGATACCGTGATCGAGCAGGAACTCGGCGGTCTGGAATCCCTCAGGCAGATCCTGGCCGAGGGTCTGCTTGATCACGCGTGGACCGGCAAACCCGATGACCGCGCCCGGCTCCGCGATGATCGCGTCACCGAGCATCGCGTAGCTCGCACTCACGCCGCCCGTGGTCGGATTGGTGAGAATCGAGATGTAGGGAATGCCGCGTTCCCCGAGCATCGACAACATCGCGGCCGTTTTCCCCATCTGCATGAGTGACAGCACGCCTTCCTGCATGCGCGCGCCACCCGACGCGCTGATCAGCACGAGTGGAAATTTGCGTTCGAGCGACCGCTGTCCGAGTCGGGCGATCTTCTCGCCGACCACCGATCCCATCGAGCCGCCCATGAACGCAAAGTCCATGACGCCGACGTTGAGCGGCGCGCCGAGGAGCATCCCGGTCGCGGTGATGATCGCGTCTCCTTCACCGGCATTCGCGGTCGCCTTCTTCAGGCGCGCCGGATACTCGGGAAAGCCGAGCGGGTCGGTCGAGCGCAGGTCGACCTCGGTCTCCTCGATCGTGCCCTCATCGAAGAGGATGTTGAGGTACTCGACCGCGCGGATCCGGCGATGAAAGTCGCACGCCGGGCAGACGTTGAGGTTCCGGATGAACTTCTCGCGGAGATCCGTGTGCCCGCAGGCCTCGCACTTCTCCCATGTGTCCGCTGGGATTTCAAGCCG
>JBKJQR010000262.1:0-10412 GCA_046593895.1 Gemmatimonadaceae bacterium
CCCAGACTTCGGAGGTCGAGCCGCAACAGCCGCTCGACCCGCAACAGCTGCCGGCGTTTTCGCCAGCGGAGAGCTGACGCGCGACTTCGCCGTACTTCTCGCGGACCGCGGTGGTGATGTCGAGCGCGGCGGCGGCATTGCGGTCGTTCAGTAGTTCGCTCATCGTTCCTCCGTGATTATCAACGAATCTTGATGCGTTTGCGCACAATCATGCAGTGCCACGTAGCTGACGTCAGGCTAGCAGCACCGTGAGGCGAGTACCGACAGCTTGGTCGATGGCAGCGCGCCGACAAATTCCTCGAGCTGGGTGAAGGCGTCGGGCGCGAGCGCGTAGTACGCCCATCGCCCGTCGCGCCGGTCGGTGACCAGCCCCGCGTCCTTCAGTACCTTGAGATGGAAGGACAACCGCGACTGCGCGGCGTCGAGCGCATCGGTCAGCTCGCAGACGCAGCGCTCACCGGAGCGCAGGAGGTCGATGATGCGAAGCCTGGTCTCGTCCGACAGCGCGTGACACTTGAGCGTGAGCGTCGACAGGTCGATCGTTCCGTGGGGCATGAGATGAATATATCAACATTTATTGATGCGTCAAGAGGCGTTTCCTGGACGCGGTGATCGAACGGCCGGCACTCGTGCGCCGCGGACTGCGCCTCAACTACCTGTCGATCGGCTATAACGTGATCGAGGCGGTGGCCGCGGTCGTCGCCGGCTGGCTCGCCGGGAGCGTCGCGCTGATCGGGTTCGGCGCGGACAGCGTGATCGAGGTGAGCGCGAGCATCGCTGCACAGTGGCGACTTCGCGCGGACCTCGAGCATGCGCGCCGCGAGCGCGTCGAGCGGATCACCGTGCGAGTGATTGGCTTGTCCTTCCTCGCGCTGGCACTCTACGTCACCATCGACAGTACACACTCGCTGCTGCTCCGCGAGCGCCCCGACCGCAGCATCGTCGGCATCGTGATTCTCTCGTTCTCAGCGGTGATCATGCCGCTGCTCGCCCGCGCGAAGCGGCGCGTCGCGCTCGCGCTTGAGAGTCGCACGCTCGAAGCCGAAGCGAAGCAGACGTCGCTCTGCGCGTATCTCTCGGTGATCGCGCTCGCTGGTGTCGCACTCAACGCGGCGCTCGGCTGGTGGTGGGCCGACCCGCTCGCCGCGCTGGCGATGGTGCCGATCATCGTGAAGGAAGGATGGGGCAGCGTACGCGGTGCGCCGAAGGCCGATGACTGCTGCTGACCGCCGTCGCGGCGTCGCGGTCGCGCTGCTTGCAGCGGTGCTGTTCGGGTCAAGCGCACCGTTCGCCAAGCTGCTGTTGCGCGACGCGTCGCCGCAGCTGCTCGCCGGCTTGCTCTACCTCGGCTCCGGTCTCGGACTCGCGGTCGTCTGGCTCGTTCTTCGCGGGCGGACCAACGAGGCGAGCCTGGTGCGCGGCGACGTGCGATGGCTCGCCGGTGCAATCGCTGCCGGCGGGGTCGTGGCGCCGCTCCTCCTGATGTACGGCCTGACGCGGACGCCAGCAGCCAGCGGGTCGCTGCTGCTCAATCTCGAGGGGGTACTCACCGCACTGATCGCCTGGTTCGTCTTCCGCGAGAACTTCGACCGACGCATCGCGTTAGGCATGCTGGCGATCGTCGGCGGCGGGGTGGTCCTCTCGTGGGAAGGGCGTGCGCAGCTCGGCGGGCTGCTCGGGCCGCTCGCCATCGCCGGTGCCTGTCTCGGCTGGGCGATCGACAACAACCTCACGCAGAAGGTCTCGGGCGGCGACCCGGTGCAGATCGCCATGCTGAAGGGATTGGTCGCCGGGACTGTCAACACGGTGATCGCCTTCGCGTTAGGCGCCACACTGCCGCCAGCTCCGCGGGTCGGTGGGGCCCTCGCACTCGGCTTCTTCAGTTACGGCGTCAGCCTGGTGCTGTTCGTCCTCGCCTTGCGAGCGCTGGGCACGGCGCGCACCGGAGCCTACTTTTCGGTCGCGCCCTTCGTCGGCGCGGTGGTATCGCTCGTCGTCTTTCGGCAGGCGCCGACCACCGGCATCGTGCTCGGCGCGGCGCTGATGGGGGTCGGCGTCTGGCTGCATGTCAGCGAGCATCACGCGCACACGCACGCGCACGAAGCGCTCGCCCACGAGCACGTGCACCGGCACGACGAGCATCACCACCATGCACACGGTCCGGACGATCCGCCAGGCGAGCCACACAGCCACGCGCACCAGCACGAGCCCCTCGTCCACACCCACCCGCACTACCCCGATCTCCACCATCGCCATGCCCATGACACCGCTCGCCTGTCGGACGTTAGGCACGACTAGTCTCGCTGCCCTGCTCCTCCTCGCCGTCGCCGCGATCGCCGCGGCGCATGAGACCTGGCTGCTGCCGAGCTCCGCCCGCGTCGCCGTCGGCGAGACGGTGACGCTCGACCTGACGAGCGGGATGGCATTCGACACGGCCGAGTTCGCGATTGAGCCCGCACGCATCATGCGAAAGACCGCACGACTCGCTCATCGCTCCACGCCGTTGACCGTCGTTCGGCGCGAAGATCACGCCCTCGCGCTGCGCTGGACACCGCGCTCGGCGGGGATCGCCGCGCTTGCGGTGATGCTCGCGCCAAAGCGGCTCGAGCTCGACTCCTCGAAGATCGAGGAGTACTTCGCCGAGATTCGTGCGACCGCGTCGCTCCGCGCCGAGTGGGCAGCGATGCCCGTTGGGCGTCGCTGGCGGGAGGAGTACGTGAAGAACGCGACGACGTTCGTCCGCGTCGGAACGCCAGCGGCGAGTGATTCGTCCTGGCGCGTGCCGGCCGGCCTGGCGCTCGAGATCGTGCCGTTAGGCGACCCGACCGCGCTCCGCGCCGGCGACACGCTGGCGGTGCGCGTGCTGCTGCACGGCAAGCCGCTCGCCGGGTTCATGGTCGGTGCAAGCCTCGCCGGCGCGGCGCATGACAGCGCCGGGCAGTCCGGCGAAGGGCAGTTCGTGCAGACGGGCGCGGATCGTCAGGCCCGCATCGCGCTCCCGACCGCTGGGCGCTGGCTCCTCCACGGCACCGATCTCCGTCGGGCGCGCCGCAACGCGAGGCTCGAGTGGCGGAGCAACTTCACCACGCTCACGATCGTGGTGGAGCCGGCGCTGGCGCCGCCGCTGAGGTAGTTCGCCGAGCGCACGATTCCCCCTTGAATCTGAAGTTAGCTTCAGGGTTTATCATCAGGGTCGGAGGGAGTTCATGCGGATCGGAGCAGTCGCCGGGAAAACATCTGTCAGCGTGGAAACACTGCGCTACTACGAGCAGCGCGGGTTGCTGCCGGCGCCCGAGCGATCCGCCTCGGGATATCGGACATATCCGATCGACACCGTGCGCCGCGTGCAGTTCATTCGCAACGCGCAGGAGCTCGGGTTCACGCTCGACGAAATCACCGAGCTGCTCGGCTTCTGGGAGGATTCGGCGACGTCGTGCGAACAGGTCGCCGATCGCGCGAGCGCGACACTGGTCCGGATCGACACGAAAATCGAGCAGCTCGGGCGAATGCGCACTGCACTGGCGCGATACGTCACCGCGTGCCGCTCGCGGGAAGCGCTCGCTGATTGTCCGCTTCTCCTCACACTCGGCCAGTCAGAGGAATAAGATGAAGCTCGACTTGAAGGTGACCGGGACGACGTCCCCCGAGGCCACGCCGACGCGATCGGCGCCTGCACCGTTAGGGAGCGCGGACTTCGACCTGCTGATCATCGGCACCGGTGGAGCGGGCGTAGCCGCGGCGATCCAGGCGGCGGGGATGGGCGCCAAGGTCGCGATCGTCGAGGCGGGGACGCTCGGCGGTACCTGCGTGAACGTCGGCTGCATTCCTTCGAAGAATCTGATCGAGGCGGCGGCGCGCTACCATGACGCGGGGCGCGGCTTCCCCGGTATTGCCCCCTGCCGTCCAGCACTCGACTGGAAGGCCGTGCTCGCCCAGAAGGACGCGCTCGTTGCCGAGCTGCGCCAAGCCAAGTATGCGGACGTCCTCGCCTCCTATCCTGGGGTCGCGCTGCTCAACGGCCGTGCGCAACTGCTCGGCGACGGACGGGTGCGAGTCGGCAGCAGCGAACATCGCGCGCGCAAGATCATCGTCGCGACCGGCGCCTCGCCGTCAGCGCCGCCGATCGACGGACTGAATCAGGTCGATGCGCTGGACAGTACCACGGCGATGGAGCTCGTCGCGCTCCCGGCGACGATGATCGTCCTCGGCGGCGGCGCGGTCGGCCTCGAGCTGGGCCAGACCTTTGCTCGGCTCGGCGTCAGGGTGACGATCGTCGAGATGGCGCCGCGACTCCTGCCTAACGAAGACGAAGAGGTGTCGGAATCGCTCCGCCATCTGCTGGTGGCCGAAGGTATCGAGATCCACACCTGGGTGCGGCCGACCCGCGTCGAGCGGACTGCCGACGGCATCGCGTTGCATGTCGTCGGCGGGACCCTGTCCGGTGAGCTGCGCGCCGAGCGCCTGCTCGTCGCGACCGGACGGCGTCCGAATACCGAGGCGCTCGGACTGAACAGAGCCGGTGTCGGCATCACGCCTAACGGCTACGTCGCGGTCGACGCGACGATGCGGACGTCGAATCCCGACATCTACGCGGCCGGTGACGTCACCGGCGGCCCCGGGTACGTCTACGTCGCGGCCGCAGGCGGAAGAGTCGCCGCCGAGAATGCGGTCAAGAGCCTGTCGCCTGGCGGTGTCGTGCGCGATGACCCCACGGAGCTCGACCTGTCTGCCGTTCCGAACGTGACGTTCACCGCGCCACAGGTCGCGTCGGTCGGCCTCACCGAGGCGAAGGCGCGCGCTGAAGGATTCAGTGTACAGGTGAGCACTCTCGACATCGCGCAGCTCCCCCGGGCACTGGTCAGCTACAACACCGGCGGGATGATCAAGATCGTCGCCGAGGCGGCGAGCGGTCGCATCCTCGGCGTGCACGCGATTGCCGCGTACGCCGGTGAATTGATGGGCGAGGCGACCCTCGCGATCCGATTCCGCCTGACGGCGCGCGACCTGGCCGGCACGCTGCACCCGTACCTGACGTGGTCGGAGAGTCTGAAGCTCGCGGCCCAGGGGTTTTCGATGGACATCAGCAAGTTGAGCTGCTGCGCATGAGGAGATTCACACGATGACGATTGAGGCGATCGTCAGCTACGACGACGCCAAGGTGAACGTCGATCAGATGATCGCTGCGATCAGGACGCTCGGCTATACGGCGTCCGTGGTCGCACCGCCGGCCAGCTAGCGGCTGATCGAAGTAAGGCCCCCCTTGACCCTATACTCGACTAGAGGAGTTAACCTCCAACGCAGTTGAAATTCGCCCGACTGCACGGGGCGGAGTATCTGCAGAGGAGCTTCCCATGGAGAGCACGAAATCCGGCAACCTGATTCAGGTGAAGGCGAGCGGTTTGATGTGTTCGTTCTGCACCATGTCGGTCGAGAAAGCGCTCGGCCGCGTGCCGGGCGTCAACCACGTCCAGGTCAACCTTGTTCACGGGATCATACTGGTTGATGCCGATCGCGAGCGTGTGTCCGAGGAACAGATCGCGCGCAAAGTCGAACAGCTCGGCTACACTGTCGTGGCTACTGAAGCCCAACAGTACCAGACGGACGACGCACTCTTTGGCATTATCAGGCGGCGCGGTATCTTCGGCGTCGCCATCGCCGTGGCGGACACGCTCTTTGATCCGCTGAACATCGTTGGGCTGCCGGATCGCACGCGCACACTCGTCAGTGGAGTCATCGCAGCGGTTGTGCTGCTGTGGATCGGCTATCCCATCCTGCGCAAGACGCTGATGGCGGTTGGCCAGCGCGTCATCAATGCCAACGTACTCTTGTCGAGCGGCGCATGGGGCGCGTTCGCGGCAGGCGTTGGACACCTTGTCGCGCCTGGGGCGTGGCCGAACTTCTTCCCGATCGCCACGTGGCTGATGGGACTCCACCTCCTATTCGGCGCCCTGAAGCTGGGCACGCGGAAGCGTGCGGCCGAATCGGTCCGCCGTCTCCTGTCGCTGCAGGCCCAGGAGGCGCGTGTCGTCCGCGGTGGAACGGAGGTCGCGGTGCCCGTAGCGGACGTTAGGCTTGGCGATGTGATTGTGATCCGGCCGGGCGAGCGCGTGCCCCTGGACGGTGTGATCCGAGACGGTGCGTCGAGCTTTGACCTCTCGGCTGTCACCGGCGAGAGTGCGCCGGTCTATCGGGAGGTCGACGGCGAGGTTGTCGGCGGGACGATGAATCTCGACGGCTTCGTGCGCGTGGAAGTGACCCGTCCTGCGACCGAGGGATTCGTTGCGCAGGTCGTGAAGCTCATGCGGCAGATCGAGGAGCAGAAGCCGCCAATCCAGCTCCTCATGGACCGGCTGATGAACTACTACGGGCCGGTCGTCTATGCCCTGGCCGCGCTCGCCTTCGTCGGCTGGCTCGTCTACTCGCGAGACGTGAGCCACGCGGCGTTGGTCGCGATCTCCGTCGTGATTCTCGGTTACCCGTGCGCGCTAGGCCTAACGACGCCGCTCATCCTCGCCATCGGCGGCGGTCATGGCATCGCGCGTGGCCTGCTGGTCCGCGCTGGCGAATTCTTCCAGGCACTTGCCGAGACCGACACGGTCGTCTTCGACAAGACCGGGACACTCACGTACGGGCGGCCGACCGTTCGCGAAGTAATCGCATTCGAGGATGAGGACCGTGACCTCCTGGCGATTGTCGCCGCGGCCGAGACGGGCAGCGAGCACCCGCTGGCGGGTGCCATCGTGCGCTACGCCGAGTTCCAGGAGGTGCGTAAGCGCGCGGCCACGGACTTCCGCGCAATCCCAGGGCGAGGCGTCGTCGCCATCGTCGACGGGCGTCGTGTACTCGTTGGGCGCGCCTCGTTTCTGAAGGCCGAGGGCGTCGTCGTCGATGTCCCCGCCCGCGTGGGCGCACTCGAGGCCGGGAACACGGTGGTCTACGCGGCAACTGACGGCCGGATGATAGGAGCTGTCGCGCTCCAGGACATGCCGCGCCCGGGCACGGCGCGCGTCATGCAGCGACTTCGCGCGCTCGGGATCAAGACAGTTATGCTGACGGGCGACAGCCATTCCGTCGCGTCCGCGGTCGCCGGCGAGATCGGGATCGACGAGGTACACGCCGAACTCCTGCCGGCCGAGAAGGTCGTCGTGATCGAACGCCTTCAGGGTGAGAAACGCACAGTTGCGATGGTCGGCGACGGCATCAACGACGCACCGGCGCTGGTGCAGAGCGATGTCGGTATCGCGTTAGGCGCCGGAACCGACGTCGCGATGGAGTCGGCGGGTGTGGTGCTCGTGAGCGACAAACTGGATAAGGTCGTCAGTGCGATCCTCCTCGGCCGTGCGTCGCACCGGAAGATGCGGCAGAACATCGGTCTCGCGGTCGCGTTCAATGCGCTCGGGATCGCGTTCGCGCTCACGGGGCGTGTGACGACACCTGTAGCGATCGCGGTCATGCGGGCTACATTCGTGACCGCGGCCTGGCGATTGTCGCGTCGCTGCGCCTCAATCTTCGGTGCTGATTGTCGCAACCGATGACACCACCCACCGAGCCCGCCGCAGCGCTCTCGCGGGCGCAGCCTTGGGCTGCGCTGACCGTCGCGGCCTTCCCGCTCCACTGGGCGTGGGAGATGCTTCAGGCGCCGCTCTATGGCAGCATGCGCAGCCTGTCGGGCTGGGAGGCGACGCGGCTGTGTACCGTGGCAACTGTTGGCGACGTGGCGATCGGGCTCATCTCGTACGCCGCTGTAGTCGCACTGGTGGGGAACCGATCCTGGCTCTTGCACCTGCGGCCGGCGCGCATCACCGGCTACCTCGCGGTGGGGCTCGCCCTCACCATCGTGCTCGAGATCCTCAGCGTTCAGCGCTGGGGCCGGTGGTCCTACGCGCCGAGTATGCCGCGGGTGCTCGGTGTCGGCATCACCCCACTCGCGCAGTGGATCATCGTGCCGTTGCTCACCATCTGGGTGGTGCGGTGGTACCTCGCACGCGGCGCCAGCCAGCTGCCTAACGCTGCGGCCTTTCACGATCGCGACCGTCGGAGTCGCTGATGAGCCAAGCGACGCCCGGCGACGATCACGAGGTGAGATCATAGTCAGGTATGCTTTATGCCGGATAAAAGTCAATTTGAAGTCCGCTCCCCACCCGGAAGCACCGGACCTTCGCTGACATGCACGACCCCTCCGCGGTCATCGACGTTGCGCTTCGCGTCTGGCTTCCGCTCACCGTGCTCTCGGCCGCCTACGTTGCCTTCGACGCGGTCCGCCGTAACCCCGAGCTGAAGGTCATGAAATGGGGATGGGTGCTGGTGACTCTCTATACCGGCCCCCTCGGTGCCGCGCTCTACGTCCTCTCCTGCCAGAAACCGGCTCCGGGAACGCACGAGCAGTTCGTCGCGCCACTCTGGAAGCAGAGCATCGGCTCGACGATTCACTGCGTCGCGGGCGACGCGACCGGGATCATCGCCGCGGCCCTGGTCACGATGGCGCTGCGCCTGAACATGGCGACCGACCTCGCGGTCGAGTACGCGTTCGGCTTTGCGTTCGGCCTGCTCGTCTTTCAGGCGCTCTTCATGCGCGACATGGTCGGCGGTTCGTATGCAAAGGCGCTGCGCATGTCGGTGCTCCCCGAGTGGATCTCGATGAACGCGGTAATGGGCGGAATGATCCCGGTGATGGGGATCCTCATGACGCGTCACATGAGCGCGATGGAGCCTGCGTCGCTCCGCTTCTGGGGCGTCATGTCGCTGGCGACCATCGTCGGCGCGATCGTCGCCTATCCGTTCAATGTCTGGCTCGTTGCCGCGAAGCTCAAGCACGGAATGGGAACGGTTCGCGCGCTTGGCGAAGGCGGGCATCCGTACCCGGCACCACCGCGTGACCCGGGTTCGCCTCCAATGAGCATGGCGCCCGCTGCGACGATTCCGCAGATCGCCGCCGTGACGCTGCTCAGCGTCCTCATTCTTGCGGCGGGCGTCCTGCTCGGTACGCTGTTTGGTGAGCTGACGATGCGAGGCGAAATGCCACGGCACGCATCGTCGCCACAGGCGCCGATGACGCAGAGCTCGACACTTTAGTCCGGATAAAGAGTCTGGCGTGCTTTCTGCTTTCCGATAGCCGCACGTTGACGACTCATTTTCCCGGAGGCTCCATGCCGCACGCCGCAACCCACACGATGTCGCCCGAGATGCAGAAGTGCATCGACGAGTGTACTCGCTGCCACGCGATCTGCCTCGAGACGGTGCACCACTGTCTCCACCTCGGCGGCAAGCACGCCGACGCCCATCACATCGTGACGCTGCTCGACTGCGCCGAGATCTGCCAGACCTCGGCGAACTTCATGACGCGTGGCTCGAAGCACAGCGCGCACACCTGCGCCGCCTGTGCGGCGGTCTGCAAGGCGTGCGAGGAATCGTGCCGGAGCATGGGCGACGACGAAATGATGAAGAAGTGCGCCGATGCCTGCCGGAAATGCGCCGAGTCATGCACCCGCATGGCGGCGATGAAGCACTAGCCTAACGCGCGGCGTGCATGGCCGCGACGTCCATCGCCGTTGGCGTCGCGACCAGCACCGCCGTCACGATCAGCACCAGCACTCCGACCGCCAGCTCGGCGACCGCCGATCGGCGGATGCGTGTCGCGCCCTCGATGTTGCCCAGTGATGGCTTGACGCGGAGCCAGTTGTAGGCGCCGGTAGCGCCGACGACCGAGAGAATTGCCAGCTTGACGAGCAGCGTCTTGCCGTACGGCGTCTGCCAGAGCGCCGGCACAGTGCCGAGGTGCAGCCAGGCGGCGAACACGCCAGTCGCTCCGGAAATACCGGCGAAGACGAGCGCCGTTGGCGAGAAGGCGTTGACGAACAGCGCCACCGCGGGACCGCGTCCCGCCTCCTCGAGGGTGAGCGCGACCGGGATGCCGACGATGACCAGCATCAGCAAGCTGCCCAGCCACCCGCCGGCGCCCATCACGTGGAAGCCGTCGGCGATTACCGCCAACTCCGTTAGGCGCGGTGCCGAGGCGGCGTGGCCGGAGAGCGCCGGGGTGAAGGCGAGCATCACGGCGCCGAGTGCAGCGATCGGCCACCCGGCGCGGACGCCGCGGCGCGCGGTCGCGAAGCCGGCAGCGGCAACGATCACGCCGGCGAGCTGCAGGGCCCAGCCCCAGCCCCAGAGCGTCCGCCCGAGCATCGTCGTCACCAGGCTGCCATTCCACGCCTGCGCGGCCCCGTGCATCGCGTACGATTGCGCGATGAGCCGGAGCACGACGGCAACGGCGACCACGATGCTCGCCATCAGGCCGACCTTCGCGACGCGGTGACGCGATGCAACGAGGACCGCTGACTCGAATCGCTCCTTCGTTTCCGGATGCGCGCGTGCCTGACGGCCGAGACGCCCAAGCACCGCGTAATGAAATGCGA
>JBKJQR010000041.1:0-24294 GCA_046593895.1 Gemmatimonadaceae bacterium
GGCGACGGTGGACAGTACGGCCGGGACGGCACCGGGGGGGGCGTTGCATTGCCGGGTGCGCCCGGCTGATGGCGGAGGTGGCGAGCTGGCGGTGAACGGCGCAATGCGACGGACACCACTGCTCGATGAAAGCGTGTGGCAGCTGGCGAAGGCGTACGGCGTCGGCGTGGTTCCGGCGGAGAGCAGCATCACATTGACGTTTCCCGCGTAACGCGGGCTGGGACATGGCAACAGCGAAGCAATACAAGATCCTCATCGCCGACGACGAGACCACGATCACCACCGGTCTCAGCGCGATTCTTTCCGACGAGGGCTACGACGTCGAGGTCTGCGCCGACGGCCAGCGGGCCCTCGACCGCCTAACGGCGGACGTCTTCGGCGTCGTGCTCGCCGACCTGAAGATGCCGAAGCTCGACGGCCTGGCCATCCTCAAGGAGCTGCAGAAGCGCGACATCCCGACCGAGTGCATCATCGTCACCGGCCAGGCGACCGTCGACTCGGCCGTGCAGGCGATGCGCGAGGGGGCGTACGACTACATCGAGAAGCCGCTCAACGCCGAGAAGCTCAATCGCCTCAAGGCGCTGATCCCGAAGGCGCTCGAGAAGTTCGCGGTGCAGCAGAAGAACCGCGAGCTGTCGAGCAAGCTCGAAGGGCTGACGCACTACGGCGAACTGACCGGCCAGTCGGAGTCGATGCGCAGCGTCTACCAGGTGATCGACGCGGTCGCGCCATCGACGGCCAGTGTCCTCATCCTCGGGGAAAGCGGCACCGGCAAGGAGCTCGTCGCGCGCGCGCTGCATTCGAAGAGTGAACGGGTGAAGGGACCGTTCTTCGCGCTGAACTGCGCCGCACTTCCGAAGGAAATCCTCGAGAACGAACTGTTCGGCCACGAGAAGGGCGCGTTCACCGGCAGCACCAACGAGAAGCCGGGCGCCTTCGAGATGGCGAGCGGCGGGACGATCTTCCTCGATGAAGTGGCCGAGATGTCCACCGATATCCAGGTCAAGCTCCTCCGCGCCCTCGAAACGCGCCAGGTCCGGCGCCTCGGCGGCAAGAAGGAGATCAGCGTCGATATCCGCATCGTTGCCGCGACCAACAAGAATCTCCAGAAGGCGCTGGCCGACGGCGAGCTGCGCGAGGATCTCTACTACCGACTCGCGGTGGTCGAGATCTTCCTCCCGCCACTGCGCGAGCGTGCCGGCGACATCCAGCTGCTCGCGAAGGAATTCCTCGGCCGGTTCGCGCAGGAGAACGGGAAGCAGGTGAGCAGCTTCGATGACCAGGCGTGGAACTGGATCCTCACCTACCACTGGCCGGGTAACGTGCGCGAGCTGAAGAACGCCCTCGAGCGTGCGGTGATCATGGCGCGCGGGGATATCATCGGACCGTCGGACATCGTGCCGCGGCATCTGCTCAAGTCCGCGGAGATGCCGGCGCTGACGATCGAAGTTGGGAATACCACGGTCGCCGAGGCGAAGAAGCAGCTCGTGCTGCGGACGCTGGCGACGACTGGCGGCGACATGGTGCGCACGGCGAAGGTTCTTGGCCTCGAGGTCGCGGAGGTCGTCACCGAGCTATCGCGTCTGCTCGGCGGGAATGGTACCGCGCCGCACGTCGCGGCAGCGCCTGCCAGTCCAGCTCCGGGCGGCGGTGGCGCGGAGCGTGCTCCGGCAAGGAAGAGCGGGGCTGTGCCCGCACAACCACCGGCGGGGAAGTCCAGAACCGCGCCCGCCAAGGGGAAGAAACGCTAGGCAGGACAGGACCCAAGCAGCGCGGCGCGGCCGTTGCACTGGATCGGCCCCGCCAGCGCTAGCACTACCGATATCTCAGGAGAAGCAGGATGCGCGACGATTACGAGTTTGACGACGATGACGCGTTCGTGGTGATCGAGCGCCAGTCTGCGGGGATCGGGTCCTTCCTGATCGGGGCGGCGATCGGCGCCGGGATGGCGCTGCTGATGGCACCGCGGACGGGGAAGGAAACGAGGCGCGAGATCCAGCGCAGCGCGCGGCGCGTTCGCAACGCGGCGCAGGACGCGGCGAGCGATGCCGTGTCGCGCGTGAACGACACGTTCCAGGAAGCGCGCCGTCAGGTCGAGGAGCGGATCGACGCGGCGCGCAACGCGATCGAGCTGAAACGCAGCCAGGTCACGATGGCGATGGATGCCGGGCGCGAAGCGGCTCGTGATGCGCGCGTCGATCTCGAAGCGAAGCTGGCATCGACCAAGGCGGCGTACCACGCGGGCGAAGAAGTGGCGCGTGAAGCGCACGATGACCGGGCCGCGCGGGCGGCGGCGCGTTCAGCGCGGACACGCCGGGCACGGAGCGCGCGCAGCGGCACCGCGTCGGCGCGCGATGAGGCACCGGACGAGATCTGAGGATTTCCGGGAGGATGGCGGGCCCGCGCGCACTGGGGTAGAATCGCCCCCGCATGGCCAAGCGCCGCCTCTACACCCGATTCTACTGGACGACCCGCGACTACGCGAAGCGCGTCTGGGACAATAGCGGCGAAGACGACGTCTTCTTCCTCGCCGGCGGGATCGCGTTCAACCTCCTGTTGGCCGCGGTCCCCTTTCTCCTGCTGATCGTCGCGGGAATGGCGACGATCCTCCACCAGCCGACGTCGGCGTCGTCAGCCGAGATCAACGCGCTGCTCGACAAGGTGATGCCGCCGCATCCCGAGTCGGCGGACTCGCCGATTCACGGAGTCCTCAACGACATCATCAAGGCGCGGGGCGCGATCAGGCTGTATAGCGCGATCGGCTTCATCTGGTTCTCGACGCGGCTGTTCGGGTCGCTGCGAAGCGTGCTCGCCGAAGTGTTCGACATCGAGCAGGATCGCGGGATCATCGACGGGAAGCTGTTCGACATCAAGATCACGATCATCGCCACGCTGCTGCTCGTCGGGTACACCGCGCTCAACGCCTACCTTGCGGTCGCGACGACGCGGGGATTCCGGGTGCTGACCGACTACGGCGTCAGGACGGAGGTGATGGGCGGCGTCGAGTACGTCCTCGGCCGACTGCTGGCGATGGTGTTCATCACGACGATGTTTTTTTCGCTCTACAAGTTCCTCCCCAACCGCCGCATCCGCTGGAAGACCGCGCTCGTCTCCGCGGTGTTCACCAGCTCGATGTTCGAGATCGCGCGGAACGTGTTCAGTGCGTATGTCCGTTCGTTCAATCCCGCCTCGCTGTACACCGGGGCCCTAACGGCGATCGTGGTGATCGTCGTCTGGGTCTACTACGCGTCGCTCATTTTCATTCTCGGCGGCGAAGTGGGACAGGTGTTCGAACTACGCCGCGTGCGTCGGATGCAGCGTGAAGTGTTTACCGAATAGCCGCGTCAACGGCAATTGCGCGGCGACACCGAGGGCCAAACTGGCCCGAAGGTTGCGACAGCTCTAGCGAGCGCCCATACCCCTTGGAGGATTCATGCAGAAAATCGCAATCGCCGTCGCCTTCGCGACGCTTGCAACTCTCGCCGCGTGCAAGAAGACCGCTGACGGAACGTACGAAGTTCAGCGTCCAGTGATCGGGACGACCACCGACACGGTACACACCCCGACGATTTCGGTTGGGACCGACACGCACACGGTGGTGACGCCGAAGGTGCAGGTGAAGACGGACACGACGCGCATCATCACGCCGAAAGTCACGGTCCACAAGCCGTAACCGCAGCAATCGGCGGAAAGCGACAAGCAGTCAGCGAACCGCGGTTCGTCGGGCGAGAGAGGGGGAGCGTGAATTTCACGCTCCCCCTCTCGCGCGTTTTATGTTTGCTGGTGCAGTTCCGCCGTCGCGGAATGCTTCGCGTATCGCTTACAGCCCGTCCCCGCCATGACGCCACCGATCGTAGATCTCCGCAGCGACACCGTCACCCGCCCAACGCCGGCGATGCGTCGAGCGATGGCCGACGCGGAGGTCGGGGACGATGTGCTCGATGGCGATCCCACGGTGCGCGCGCTCGAGGAGCGCGTCGCCGAATTGCTCGGAAAGGAACGCGCACTGTTCTTTCCGAGCGGGACGATGGCCAACCAGACCGGGGTCTGGCTGCTCGCGCGCCGCGGGACGGAGATATTTCTTGACGCTGAAGCCCACCTGATTCACTGGGAGATTGCCGGGCTCGCCGCGCTGTGTGGGGTGCAGCCGCGCCCCGTCCGTGGCGCTGGACCGGTGTTCGACGCGGCGGCGCTCCGCGCGCACATCAGGCCACCATCGCCGCACGCGCCGCAAGCGAGTCTCGTCTGCGTCGAGAACACGCACAATGGCGCCGGAGGCAAGGTGACCTCACTGGCCGCGCTCGAGGAGATCCGCGACGTCGCGCAGCAGCACGGGTGGCCGGTGCACATGGATGGCGCGCGGCTCTGGAATGCGAGCGTCGCGACCGGAACGTCGCTGGCTGATTTTGCTGCATGTGCCGACACGGTGATGGTGTCCTTCTCGAAGGGACTCGGCGCACCTGTCGGCGCGGCGCTTGCCGGTTCGGCGTCGGCGATGCGCGACGCGTGGCAGACGCGGAAGCGATTCGGCGGGGGGATGCGGCAATCGGGGATCCTCGCCGCGGGTGCACTGCACGGGATCGAGCACCACTGGCCGCGCATGCACGACGACCACGAGCGCGCGCGCGAGCTCGCCACCGCGGTGGACGGGGCGGGTGGCGCGCGCGTCGTTGCGCCGGATACGAACATCCTGATGGTCGATCTCCCGTCTGGAATGGGCTCGGCGGATGTGGTCGCGCGTTGCGCCGAGCAGGGCGTCAGGATCTCAGCGTGGAACGCGTCACGCATTCGCGCCGTGACGCACCTCGATGTGGACAAGGCCGGGGTTCGGCGCGCCGGCGAGGTACTCGCGGCGGTGCTCGGCGGTTGAACTGCGTGGGGCAGGGGAGTATCTTGATGGTGCTCCAGGTCCCGAAGGGCACGAGCCCGCCAATCTCGTCAGGGCCCCGCAGGCAGCAGCGATACGTGGTGTCTTGCGTCGCTTCGTCAGGCCTGGAGTATTCGCGCGGTAGCTGAACGCTCAGACGAGCGGCGGCGCCGCGCGATTGTCGTTTCAGGCACTGTCGCGCGTTGCGCCGCGATGCCGAGTGTTCGCATCGCCCGCGCCTTCCCCCCGCGGCGGGTGCGCCCGACCGGTGCGCGCCGTCGTCGTATGCGCCGCTCGCGCGGTCACGCTGCCGGCGTTCGCGCACCCGCCGATCCATTTCGCCCGCCGCGCGAGCGCGCGTTCCGGACAGGCCCGCCGGGCGCGGCACGCCTCACGATCCCCCCGCTGAATTGCTGCACAATTTCTGCAAAAATAGCGCATTGCGATCAACGCTGAAGCAATTTATGACAATAAAATTGCCTCCTTGCGGAGATCTATTTGCAAAATTGACACATTTCGCTTGACGCCGCGTCCGACATGGCGTATATCGCATCTCGTGATGACGCGCTGCTGCCCCCGCCCTGCGGTCGCCAACGATCCGCTCCCGCTGCGCAACGCTGAGGTGCTCGTAGGCGCACGTCGCGCGATTCACGGCGCGCCCAACAATCGAAATCGGCTCGAGAATCGGGCGAAGACGCGACTTGGGGCGAACGGACGCCAGCGGGGTTTTGGCTGGTGAAGCACCCAGCAGACCGAAGGCACAATGCCCCGACGCCCCCGTGATCCTCTCTGCGAACACGGGGGCGTCGCACGTATGCGGCGACAGGAGTCATCCCCACCAACCCATCCGCTACAAAGCCGACCGACGCCGCACCGATGTTCCGGAGCAGTTGACTTCCACCAATTTCGACGAGGAAAGAATGACACCGAGGAGCAAGTCGCGTATCGCTCGACCCGTCCGAACCGCCGTGACATTCGCGGCGCTCGCAACTGCCGCGATGTTGGCGGCGCCGGTCATCGCGTTCGCCCAGGCCGCCGCGCCGGCGGCGCCGAAGATCGAGGACGTGGCCAAGGCAACCGCTGACAACCTGACGTCACTCAACTTCATGTGGGTTCTCGTTGCCGGCTTCCTCGTGATGTTCATGCAGGCCGGCTTCGCCCTCGTCGAGACCGGATTCACCCGGGCGAAGAACGCGAGCCACACGATCACCATGAACTTGATGGTCTACGGGATCGCGATGATGGCTTATTGGGCGGTCGGCTTCGCGATCCAGGCCGGCGGCGTCGGCGCGCTCGGAACGTTAGGCGGCTACGACCAGCTCAACCACGAGTTCCTCGTCACCGTCGGCGGTCACGAGTACGGATTGTTCGGCATGAAGGGCTTCTTCCTCACCGGCGTCGCCTACAATGCCGCGGTGTTTGCCTACTTCCTGTTCCAGATGGTGTTCATGGACACCACGGCGACGATCCCGACCGGTGCGCTCGCCGAGCGGTGGCGGTTCGTCTCCTTCTGCGTCTTCACGGTCTTCATCGGCGCCGTGATCTACCCTGTCTTCGGCAACTGGGCGTGGGGTGGAGGCTGGCTGTCGCAGCTCGGCAAGAACGCCGGCCTCGGTCACGGCTACGTCGACTTCGCCGGATCCGGCGTCGTTCACCTGACCGGCGGCGTGATGGCACTCGTCACCGCGAAGCTGCTCGGTGCTCGCCGCGGCAAGTACAACGCCGACGGCTCGGTCAACGCGATCCCTGGCCACAACATCCCGATGGCGATGGTCGGCACGTTCATCCTCGCCTTCGGCTGGTTCGGGTTCAACGCCGGTTCGACACTGGCGGGGGGCGACATTCGCATCGCGGTCATTGCGACCAATACGATGCTGGCTGGGGCAGCGGGGTCGATTTCGGCAATGCTGTACATGTGGCTCCGCTTCCGCTCGCCCGATCCGTCGATGATCGCGAACGGCATGCTGGCTGGTCTCGTCGCGGTCACCGCACCGTGCGCATTCGTCACGGCGCCGGTTGCAGTGCTCATCGGCGTGATCGCCGGCGTCCTGGTGTCGGTCGCCGTTCCCTTCGTCGACCGCACACTGCGCGTCGACGATCCCGTTGGCGCGATCTCGGTCCACGGTGTGAACGGATTGTTCGGCGTAATCTGCGTCGGGCTGTTCGCCGATGGGACGTATGGTGATGGAACCAATGGAGTCGCTGGCGGCGTGCGCGGTCTGTTCTACGGCGACGCCAGCCAGCTCGGTGCGCAGCTCACCGGCGCGCTCGCCAACGTGGTCTGGGTTGGCGCGGCGTCGTACGTCGCGTGGCAGATCACCGGCGCGATTGTCCGCGGACACCGCGTGTCAGCAGCGGTCGAAGAGGAAGGACTCGACATGCCGGAGATGGGCGCCGCCGCCTACCCGGAGACGGACCTGGCGACGGCCACCGTCCTCACCGAGAAGGTCCACCGCAAGATTGCGGCAGCCTGACAGCACGACGGCCAGCGTGTCGAGGCAGACACGCCGGCCAGCCGCTGACCGCTCGATGCGGCCATCGGACCAGACACTGCACCAGCGCGAGGAACCGACGTCATGAAACTCATCACCTGCATCATCCGCGCGGAGCGCCTAACGGCGGTCAAGGAAGCACTTTTCCGCGCCGGCGTCACCGGCATCACGCTGAGCCGGGTCAGCGGCCACGGCGGCGAGCGCGACTTCGTCCGCCACTACCGCACCAACGAAGTCGTGCTCGAGTTCCACGAGAAGGTAAAGATCGAGATGGCCTGTTCGGAACCGTTCGTCGAGCCGACGATCGAGGCGATCGTCGCCGCTGCGCGGACCGGTGCCGTCGGCGACGGCAAGATCTTCGTTCAGGCGCTCGAACGCGTCGTTCGCATCCGCACCGGTGAGCGCGACAATGCCGCGCTGACGCCCGTAACGGCGACCGAAGTTCAGCTGCGCGCGGCCGAGCACCTCGAGCCGCCGTTGAAGCTGTCTACCAGCTGAGTCTACCCCCCGCGTCATCCCGCACCGAGACACCGCGTCGCGAGGCGAGTGACGTCAGACATGCAGCACCGCTCGCACATCGGAGGCATCATGAAGTATTGTCGATCCACGCTCGTCGTCGGGACGCTGTGCACGACCCTCGCCGCCGGACGGGCATTCGCCCAGGCGACCAATGCCAGTGCCGCGACCCCGCCGGTGAAGGTCGCGAGCGCTGCTGATACGACGGCGAAGGCAGCCACCGCGCCGGACACCTCGGCAAAGCCCGCAGCGGCGGCAACCCCACCGACAAGCTTCCTCACCGACCTCCAGGTCAACACGTTCGCGTCGTTCGGCTACAACTACAACACCAACACGCCGACGAGCCGCGTGAGCAGCTATCGCGTGTTCGACTCCGATGACAACACCTTCAACGTCGATGTCGCTGAACTTGTCGTGCAGAAGCCGATCGCCAAGGCGGGCGACGCCGGGTTTCGCTTCGACCTCGAGGTCGGCGGCGCGATCCCCGAAAAGGAACAGTCCTACGGCCTCTCCGTCGGTCGGAGTGCCGACCTGCAGCAGGCGTTCGTCAGCTACATCGCGCCGTTAGGCAGCGGCATGCGCCTCGACTTCGGGAAGTTCGTAACGCACATGGGAACGGAAGTGATCGAAGGCTACGACGGGTACAACGACAACTACACCCGATCGTTCCTCTTCAACTACGCGATTCCATTCACGCACACCGGCGTCAAGGCGAGCTATCCGCTCAACAGCGCGGTCTCGGCGATGGTGATGGTCGTCAATGGGTGGGACAACGCGAAGGACAACAACCGGAGCAAGTCGGTCGGCGCGCAACTCACGCTGGTACCGGTCGCACCGCTCACCGTCTACCTGAACTACATCGGCGGGCCGGAGAAGGCGGACACCAACGCATTTGTCCGCAACATGTATGACCTGGTCGCCAACTGGAAGGTGCTCAGCAACCTCGCGGTCGGTGTCAACGCCGATTACGGCAAGGAAACCGGTGCGAGCCTGGTCACTCCGGGAGCGGACGCCATCTGGAAGGGCATTGCTGGCTACTCGCGGCTCGACGTGACCAGCCGGTTCGCGATGGCGGTCCGCGCCGAGACCTTCCACGACGAAGGCGGCACGCGGCTCGGACTCACCACGCCCGGCACTGTCGGAGAGTTTACGGTAACGCCAACGTACAAGCTGAGCGACCGCTTCCTCGTGCGGAGCGACGTGCGCTTCGACAGCGCGAACTCGCCGCTTTTCGTGAGGAATTCCGGCCTCAGTGACAAGCAGACGACGATCTCGACCAACCTGATTTTCGTCTACTAGAACACCCGTCCGCTAAACGTCAGGCAGGCGCACCGCGCGCGGATAGCAGGTCCGCCGCGCGGTGCGCCTCGTCGTTCCGCCGGCGCGGCGGCGCGAGCGGTCCACGACAGTCGCGACTGCAGCGCGAGCGCAGGGGGGGCGTTGTGGTGTCGGGGAAGTTTCCCCCCCCATCCCATGACTCGCTCGCGCGTGGTGCGACAGACGCCTCGCGGCGGCACCCGGTGCGAAGGTATACTTCACCTCTCACCATCGTCCCCGCACCATTGCTCGCTCTCGCCCGCAAATACCGCCCAAAGGACTTCGCGTCCGTTGCGGTACAGTCCCATGTCTCGAACACGCTGAAGGGCGCGATTGCCCGTGGGCGCGTCGCACATGGCTATCTCCTCTGCGGACCGCGCGGGACGGGGAAGACCACGCTCGCCCGCGTGCTCGCGATGGCACTGAATTGCGAAAATCGTCCGCGCGCGAGCGGCGGCGGCACGCCGACGGGCGTCGCTGGCACCGCCAGCGACGCTCCTCCTGAAATGCTCTCCAGCGAAGCTGGAGAGCCGTGCGGCGTCTGCCAGAGCTGCTCGCGCATCTGGCGCGGCGATGCATCACTCGACGTCGTCGAGATCGACGCGGCGTCGAACAGTGGTGTCGACGACGCGCGCGACCTCCGCGAGCGGGCGATGTACGCACCGTCCGGCGACGACCGCTACAAGGTCTACATCATCGACGAGGCGCACATGCTTTCACGACAGGCATGGAATGCGCTGCTCAAGGTGCTCGAGGAGCCTCCCCCGCGAGTGGTGTTCATATTCGCGACCACCGAGCCGCAAAAAATCCAGCGGGACGCGGCGCCGGTGCTCAGCCGCGTGCAGCGCTTCGACCTGAAGCGCATCGGCGTGAGCGACATCCGGGCGCGCCTGGTGACCGTGCTCGCCGCCGAGGGCGTCGCGGCCGAGGGTGACGCACTGGGGATGATCGCCCGCGCGGCCGACGGCTCGATGCGCGACGCGCTCTCACTCACCGACCAGGCGCTCGCGATGGGCGAGGGGCGGCTCACGGCACAGCGCGTGCGCGAAGCGTTAGGCCTTGTGCCCGAGGACGAATACATCGCGCTGCTCGACCTCGTCGCCGAGCGGCGCGCGGGCGACGTGTTCGCGACCGTCGGACGACTCGCCGACGCGGGAATCGACTTCGCCGGGTTGCTCACTGGCTTCGCCGACGCGCTCCGCGGCCTGCTCGCCGTCGAGCTGGGTGGCGCAGCGCCCGACGTCTCCGACGGCATGCGTGCCGCGCTCGTCGCCCGCCGCGGCCGCCTAACGCCAGCCGACCTGCTGCGCATGCTCAACACGCTGGCCGAGCTCGAGCAGCGCTTCCGGAAGAGCGGGCAGCAGCAGCTGCTCCTCGAGACACTGCTCGTCCGGCTTGCGCTGATGGACCGCACCGTCGCACTCGAGGAAGTGCTCCGCGGATTCGGCGGCGG
The DNA here is from genome assembly GCA_046593895.1 of Gemmatimonadaceae bacterium. Lineage (GTDB taxonomy): Bacteria > Gemmatimonadota > Gemmatimonadetes > Gemmatimonadales > Gemmatimonadaceae > JABFXC01. Next base: position 10,646 of record JBKJQR010000041.1, read on the forward strand.
TGGCGGCAGCAGCGCGAGTGTGACGCGCGAGGCACCGGCGCCGGTGAAGCCGATCGCACCGACGCCGCCGCTGCGCGCGGTGGCCGAGAGCGCGCAAGCGATCGCTCCCGTCTCGCGCGCCGATGCGAACGAGCCGCCGCTGGTGCGCGATGTTGCGCCGCAGGCGCCGCTCCCGGCGAAGCTGCGCGCGATCGACGCCAACCTCCTCACCGAGCGATGGGACGAGATCGTCGAGCAGCTGCGATCGCAGGGTCGCAACATGCTGGCGACCGCGCTGGCCGAAACGGTCCCCGTCGCGGTCAGCGCGTCAGGCGCGATCACCCTCCAGCTCGACGTGCCTGACGAGCTCAAGTCGCAGGCACTGGAATCGGGGAAGGGCGAAATTCTCGAGGCGATCCGCGGCGTCTTCAGCGGCGCCGAACGCGTCAACATCCGCGCGAATGCGAACGCCAAGCCGGCTGTCCCGGTGAAGCGGATCACCGATGAATCGGTGCGCGCCGATCGCGTCACCGCACTGCGCAAGAAGGACCCCGTGCTCGGTGCGGCGGTCGACGCGCTCGACCTCGATCTGGTCGAGTGAATGGGTGGCAACGCTGCTGGCGCCGGAGTAAATTTCGCGCATGGCTGACTTCATGAAGATCCTGCAGCAGGTGAAGGACATGCAGGGCCGCTTCGAATCGATCCAGAAAGAGCTCGAATCCAAGAGCGTGACGGGATCGGCCGGTGGCGGGATGGTCACCGTCGAGGCGGACGGCAAGGGGACGGTCAAGCGCGTGAAGATCGATCCGGCGGTCGTGAACCCGCAGGACGTCGAGATGCTCGAAGACCTCATCTCCGTCGCGGTCGGCGAGGCGCAGCGTAAGGCACAGGGGCTGCAGCAGGCGCAGATGCAGCAGGTCGCCGGCGGTCTCGACCTCCCCTTCAAGCTTCCCTTCTAGGCGACGTGTCGGCGATCGACGACCTCGCCACCGAGCTGGCGCGGCTGCCGGGCATCGGTCGAAAGACGGCGCTGCGGCTGACCTACCACCTGCTGAAGCAGTCGGCGGATCAGACGCGCCGGCTCGCTGACGCGCTCGTCGTGCTCGGCGAGCGCGTGCATCCGTGCGCGCGGTGCTACAACCTCACCGAGCAGGAGCTCTGCGACATCTGCCGCGACGCGCGACGCGACGTGTCGATCATCTGCGCGGTCGAGGAGGCGTCGGACATTGGCGCGATCGAGCGGGCGGGGGAATTTCGCGGGAGCTACCACGTGCTCGGCGGGCGCATCTCGCCGCTCGACGGAATCGGACCGGAAGACCTGCGAATCAACGACCTCGTCGAACGCGTCCGCGCCAATGCGGTGAGCGAAGTGATCGTCGCGACGAATCCGAGCCTCGAGGGCGAGGCGACGGCGCTGTACGTGCAGCGGCAGCTCGCGCCACTCGGCGTGACGATCTCGCGCATCGCGCGCGGGCTGCCGGTTGGCGGAGACCTCGAGTACGCGGACGGTGTCACGATCGCGCAGGCACTTTCGGCGCGCCGGGAGATGCGATGAGGCGGGAATATCTCGTGTGGGGGTTGGCCGCCGCAGTTGGTGGCGCGACCGCGGGCATGCTGTTGTGGAGCCGCCAGATGGGCGATGCGAAGCGCGATCTTTTCCACCGCCGCGCGGTCAATCGACTGGCCGCGCTCGGTTACGTCGGGGCTCGTCCGAGCGTCGAGAACGCGAGGCTCCTGCGCGATTTTACCGCGTGGGAGACTCGCCCTGCGCTCCGGCGCCGTGCGGCAGCGCTGCTGCGGCGCATGGAAACCCACCTCGGATAAGCTCAAGGAAAGTCATGTCATCCGGTGCAAGCAGCTGGTCGTTCACCGAGGACGACTTCGGCGCGATCACGCAGTCGCTGCAGCGGTTCCTCTACGAGAGCAATGCGCGGTGCGCACTGCTCGTCGACCGGACAGGGCAGCTCGTCGCGACCGTCGGCGAACAGCCGAAGTTCGATCCGACCGCGTTCGCGACGCTCACCGCCGCCGACTTCAGCGCCAACGACCAGCTCGCGCGCCTGATCGGGGAGACCGACTTCAACTCGCTCTTTCACCAGGGGGAGAAGGAGTCGATGTATCTTGCTGACGTCGCCCGCCGCGTGATCCTGGTCGTGCTCTTCGACAACCGGACGACGCTTGGGCTGGTGCGGCTGAAGATGAAGCAGTCGGTCGATGAGCTGACGGCGATCTTCCAGCAGGTGTTCGAGCGCCCGCAGGTCGGGCATGGCGAAGGAGGGGGTCTCCTCTCCGGTGCCGAAGATGAAATCGACAAGCTGTTCCAGTAGAGGAGACGACAGCCATGTCGATGATCAACTACGCGTCGCGCGAGATCAACTGCAAGATCGTGTACTACGGTCCCGGTCTCGGCGGCAAGACGACGAACCTCGAGCACGTCTACGGCAAGGTGCAGCCGGACACTCGCGGCAAGCTCATATCGCTCGCGACCGAGACCGAGCGCACCCTTTTCTTCGACTTCCTGCCGGTGGATCTGGGGACGATCCGCGGATTCAAGACACGCTTCCATCTCTACACCGTGCCCGGCCAGGTGTACTACAACGCCAGCCGGAAGCTGATCCTCAAGGGCGTCGACGGGATTGTCTTCGTTGCCGACTCGCAGATCGAGCGGATGGAAGCGAATCAGGAAGCGATGCAGAACCTCTACGACAACATGGCGGAGTACGGGTACGACCTGACCCGGATGCCGTTCATCATCCAGTACAACAAGCGCGACCTGCCTAACGCGGCGCCGGTGAAGGAGCTGCAGGGGGCGCTCAACCCGGGCTGGGAAGTCGTCGACCCGAGCAAGCAGCGGGTGATGCCTGACGCCTACCATGCCGGCGAGAACCTCGTCGAGCAGCTGCCGACCGGCGAGTGGGTCGAGCGGGCAACCTATTTCGAGGCGGTCGCCGTGACTGGCGATGGTGTCTTCGATACATTGAAGGCAGTCTCGAAGCTGGTCCTCAAGGCGCTCGCATAGAAATTTCCGCACGGCAATGAATCTTCCCAACGCAATCACGGTCGGACGCATCGCCGTCACGCCGCTGATTGCGTTGCTGCCGTTCGTCAACTCGTGGCCGCTGCGCGCGCTGGCGTTCGTCATCTACATCGTGACGGCGATCAGCGACTACTGGGACGGGAAGCTGGCCCGCACGCGCGGCATGGTGACCGATCTCGGCAAGCTGCTCGACCCGCTCGCCGACAAGCTGCTCCTGCTCGGCACTTTCATCCCGATGTATGTCCTCGGCGGCGGGACGGCGGCGTGGTCGCCATTCACCGGGCAGCACGCCTTCAGCCTCGACCCTAACGGTCCGGACATCGGCCGCGCTTTCCCCTTCGTCACGCCGTTAGGGGCGATCGGCTTGCCGCTCTGGATCGTGCTCGTCGTCCTCGGCCGCGAGCTGCTGATGACGGTGTTCCGGCAGATCGCGGCGCGGCGCGGGGTCGTCATTGGCGCGATCGGGCCGGCGAAGTGGAAGGCGGGGTTTCAGTACACGTGGGTCGGCGCGACGTATTTCTGGTTCGCCTACGCGACCTGGTTCCTCGAAAGCGGGTGGACGCCAGCGACCGGTGCGTCGTACCGCTACGCGCTCGACTTCGCCTACTTCAACGGCCTCGTCGCCACTTTCTCGATGGTCGTCGCGGTGGCGTTGACGCTCTGGTCGCTCGGGCTGTACCTGCTTCGCTACGGGTACCTGCTGCGACCACGCACCGCGATCGCGCGTTAGGCAGATGCGGGTCGAAGTCGTCACGATCGGCGACGAGCTGCTCCTCGGCTACACGCTCGACACCAACGCCGCGCACCTCGCCCGCGAACTGGCGGCCGCCGGGATCGAGATTGTCCGCCGGACCACCGTCGGTGACGGCCCGGCCGAGATCGCGGCCGCTGTCCGCGACGCGCTGGAGCGGAGCGGCGCGGTGATCACCACCGGTGGCCTCGGTCCGACCAGCGACGACCTCACCAAGCCGAGCATCGCCGCGATCTTCGGGCGCGAAATGCGGCTCGACGAGGACATTCTCGCCGCGCTGAAGGAGCGCTGGCAGAAGCGGTTCCCGGGCGAATTCCCGCAGTCGAACGCGCAGCAGGCAATGATACCAGTCGGCGCGCGCATCCTCGCCAACAACCACGGCTCGGCACCGGGGATCTGGCTCGAGGACGAGCGCGGACGGTGGGTGGCGATGCTGCCCGGCGTCCCCCGCGAGATGCGCGGGATGCTCGCCGACACGCTGCTCCCGCTGGTGACCGCGCGCGCCGCGACGGCGGGCGGCGAGGTGCACGTCGTGCGCTCGCTCACCCTGCGCACGACCGGGATCGGCGAGTCCGCGCTCGCCGACCTGCTCGGCGATCTTGCTCGGCTGCCCGGCGGGGTTCCGCTCGCCTACCTGCCGGGCTGGGAAGGCACCGACCTCCGCCTGACGGCGCGGTCGATGCCCGCCACGGCCGCTGATGCCGCACTGGCTCGTGCGGCGGCACTGCTCCGCTCGAAGATCGAGCGCTGGGTTTACGGCGAGGCGACGACCGATCTCGCCGCGACGGTGCTCGAAGCGTGCCGGTTGCGCCGCCTGACGATCGCCGTCGCCGAGAGCTGTACCGGCGGCATGCTCGGTGCCCGCCTAACGGCGATCGCCGGTTCGAGCGACGTGGTCATGGGCGGCATCATCGCCTACGACAACGCGGTGAAGGTCGCGCAGCTCGGCGTACAACAACAGACCCTCGATGAGCACGGCGCGGTGAGCGAAGAAACGGTGCGCGCGATGGCGACCGGCGGGCGTGAACGGTTAGGCGTCTCGGTCGCGATCGCGATCACCGGCATTGCCGGTCCGGGCGGCGGCAGCGCGGAGAAACCGGTTGGCACGATCTGGATCGCGGTTGACGTCGAGGGGGTGGTGACGGCAAAGCGGATTCAGACCGTCGGCGACCGGGACGAACATCGGCGGCGCGCGGCGCAGGGTGCGCTCGCGTTGACGCTGCGCACGCTGCAGGGCGGCGCCGCCTGAACACGGGCCGCGGTAGAGCCTTCGCGCCAATTCAGCGAGCCGGCTCCCCGCGATAGGCCAACGCGGCGCGGACCAGTCGCTGATCCCGCCGCCACGGCAGGCACCGAAGGGCACGGCCGTTGCACCCTTTGAGGCGTCAAGCGAACATTCATCGAACACCGCCAGCGCCGCGCCTGACTCGACGGCGCACTTCGTTTTACAGGGACCATGAGCGAACGACCCGATATCCGCAGTGACAACGCCGCCAGCTTTGACGGTGTCGACGATTCCCGCGGCCCGAATGCGCAGTCTGACCCGACTGCGACCGACGACGGCACGACCGCTGCTTCCGGCGACGACCGCGGCTCCATCGAGCGCGATCTCGCCGAGCAGCGCGACAAGTATCTCCGGCTGGCCGCCGAGTACGACAACTTCCGCAAGCGCGCGACCCGCGAGCGGCAGGAGGCGGGGCAACGTGGCCAGGCCGACCTCGTGAAGCAGCTCGTTGACGCGCTGGACGATCTCGCGCGCTTCGCCCACGTCGATCCGTCCACGGTGGACGCAGCGACGGTGGTGCAGGGCGCCGACATGGTCGAGAAGAAGTTGCTCAAGGCGCTGACCGTGGCCGGCCTCACGCTGATTCATCCGCAGGACGAGCCATTTGACCCGGCGCTGCACGAAGCGGTGGCGACCGAGCCCGCGCTGTCGCCCGAGGACGACCACGTCGTGTCGCGCGTCTACCAGTCGGGCTACCGGTTTGGCACGCAGCTCCTCCGCCCGGCTCGCGTCGTCGTCAAGCAGTGGAACGGTTGACCGGGTCCGCGCGCACCGCAACGAGGCGCTGACGGATGGCGCAGCCCAAGGACTACTACAACGTCCTCGGCGTGTCGGCGACCGCCACTGCCGACGAGATCAAGAAGCAGTACCGGAAGATGGCGAAAAAGTATCATCCGGATACTAATTCGAACGATCCGAAGGCGGCCGACCGCTTCAAGGAGATTTCCGAGGCGTACCAGACCGTTGGCGACGCCGCGAAGCGGAAGCAGTACGACCAGATGCGGCAGCTCGGCGCGTTCGGCGGCTATGGTGGCGCGCGTCCCGGCGGGACGTCGCGGCCGGGCGGCCCGATGGGCGGGTCGGCCGGCGGGATCAACATGGAGGACATCGACATCGGTGGCCTCGGCGGGCTGGGCGACCTGTTCGGGTCGATGTTCGGCGGCGGGGCGGGGCAGCGGTCGCGGTCGCGCGGTCCCGAGCGCGGGCAGGACGTCGAGGCGACGCTCGAGATCCCCTTCCGGACGGCGGCGTTAGGCGGCGCGGTACCCGTGCAGCTGGAAGTGACGGAGGCGTGCGCGACCTGTCACGGGACCGGTGGCGCGCCCGGCTCGAAGATGCACACCTGCCCCGAGTGCCAGGGCCGCGGGACGGTCTCATTCGGCCAGGGCGGGTTCGCGGTCAACCGGCCGTGCCCGAACTGCCTCGGCAAGGGGCAGGTCCCGACGCAGCGTTGCCCAACCTGCAACGGGGCGGGCGACCTGCGTGTCCGGAAGACGGTCGAGATCAAGGTCCCGGCCGGCGCCGACACCGGCACGCGCGTCCGGCTGCGCGGCCAGGGCGGGCGGGGCGGGAACGGCGGGGCGCCCGGCGACATCGTCGTGACCTTCAGCGTGCAGGACGACCGCTTCTTCAAGCGCGAAGGCCTCGACCTGATCGCCCACGTCCCGATCAACATCGCCCAGGCGACGTTAGGCAGTCGGGTCAGCGTCAAGACACTCGACGGCAAGAAGGTGGCGATCCGCATCCCGCCGGGCACGCCTAACGGCAAGCGGTTCCGGGTGCGCGGGCAGGGGATCGGCCGCGATGGCACGCAGGGCGACCTGATCGTCGAAGCCGACGTCACGGTGCCGGAGTCGCTGACCCCCGAGCAGGAAAAGGCGATGAAGGAATTCGCCGAGGCGGGGGGGATGAAGTACTGAGGGAGCGACAGCTACCGCTAATCGCCAGCCATGGCCTGGATGATCGAGGCCTGGGAGATCGCGTCGCCGCGGAGTTCGGCGACGGTGCGGCCGTCGCGGAGGACGACGACGCGGGTGCTTCCCTCGACGAGCTCCTCGAGTTCTGAGGAGATCATGAGCACCCCGAGACCATCGGCGGCCAGTTCGTTGATCAGTGACTGAATTTCTGCCTTGGCACCGATGTCGATCCCCCGCGTCGGCTCGTCGAGGATGAGCAGTGCCGGCTTCGTGCAGAGCCAGCGCGCGAGCAGGACCTTCTGCTGGTTCCCGCCGCTCAGGTCGCGGATCTTCTGCTCGGCACTCGACGCCTTGATGCCGAGCCGTTTCATGAACCGCGCAACGATCTCGTCCTGCTTCGCGCGGTCGACAACGCCAAAGCGCGTGAGCATCGGCAGTGCAGCGAGCGTCAGGTTCTCGCGCACGCTGAGGTCGGGGATGATCCCCTCGGCCTTGCGATCCTCGGAGAGAAACGCGATGCCGGCGGCGATCGCGTCGGTCGGGCTCTGCGTGTCGAGTGCGGTGCCGTCCCTGTACACCGTTCCCGACTCCGCTGGCTCGACACCGAAGACCACGCGCGCCGTCTCGGTGCGGCCCGATCCGAGCAGGCCAGCGAGTCCGACGATCTCGCCCGTCCGCACGTCGAGGGTGACGCCATTCAGTTTCGGCCGCCGCGCAACGGCATCGACGCGGAGCAGCGGTGGCCCCTCGCTCGACGCAACGTCCTTCGAGTGGAAACCGGTGACGCCCGTGCGCAGCTCATCGCGCGACTTCCCGAGCATCATGCAGACGAGATCGATCCGGTCGAGCCCCGCGATCGGGCGGGTTCCGACCAGCGCGCCGTCACGAAGGACCGTGACCTGATCGCAGATGGCATACAGCTCATCGAAGCGATGGCTGATGTAGACGATCCCGGTTCCCTGGGCCTGCAAGCGGCGCACGAGGTCGAAGAGGATCGCGACTTCCCGATCGGCGAGCGAGCTGGTTGGCTCGTCGAGGACGAGCACGCGCGCGCCGAGCGACATGCCGCGCGCGATCGCGACCATCTGCTGCCGTGCCGTGCTCAGCGTGCCTAACGTCTGCCGGGGATCGATCTCGACGCCGATGCCAGCCAGCGCGTCGCCCGCGTCGCGGTTCATGCGCGTCGCGTCGACCAGCCCGAAGCGCCGTGGCTCCCGCCCGAGGAAGATGTTCTCGGCGACGCTGCGATAGCCGAGGAGGTGAATCTCCTGATGGACCGCGCTGACGCCGGCGGCCTGCGCGTCGGCCGGCGTCGCGAAGTCGACCTCCGCGCCCTGCAGCCGCATCGAACCATCGTCGCGCCGATAGGCACCGGTCATGATCTTGATCAGCGTCGACTTGCCGGCGCCATTCTCACCGACGAGCGCATGCACTTCGCCGGCGTGCAGGGTGACGTCAACCCCGTTGAGCGCCGTGACGCCGGCGAAGCGCTTGACGATCCCCGTCATCTCGAGCAGCGCCGGAGCGACGGCGGGGTTGGCCGCTGCTGTCATGGACGAAGGCGACACTGATGCATGATCGCGACGAGTCGTAGTTGCGAGGCGCAGGCCCTGTTGACTACTACTCAGCTACGGTGCGCCGCGGCGAGTGTCAAGTCGTGCGTCACCGGCCCGCGGCGAATTCGCGGCGCGCCCGGGTGCTCGCCACGCGTCGAGCGTGCGTGGCAGTCTCGCTTGACAGTTGCCGCGGGGAGTCGTAGCTCAGGCACGGACACCCTCGGCTCGCTCGCGGACCCCCGATTCTCGCACCGACGACTCCCGGATGAAAGCAACACTCACGTTGTCTCTCCTCCTCGCTGCGTGCAGCGGCATGCGCCCGACCGCGGCGCCGAGTCCCGCCGTCGCGTCGCGCTGCACGTTCACCAATCCGGTCGCGCCGGGCGCGGATCCGTGGATCGTCAGGCACGATGGCTACTACTTCCTGGTGGCATCGGAGAAGGCGGGGATCACCGTCTACAAGTCGGCGACGCTGACCGATCCGCGCCAGAACGGCGTGGTCGTCTGGACAGCGCCAGCGAGCGGATGGAACAGCACCAACGTCTGGGCGCCGGAGCTCCACTTCATCGCTGGCCGCTGGTTCATCTACTACGCCGCGGGATCGAGCGGGCCGCCATTCGTCCACCAGCACGCCGGCGTGCTCGAGTCGATCGGCGGCGATGCGCAGCAACCGGGGTACCTCGATCGCGGCATTCTTTACACCGGCGACAGCATCGCCAGCGGGCGAGCCAATCGCTGGGCGATCGACCTCACGGTGCACACGTTAGGCGGCCAGCTCTTCGCCGTCTGGTCGGGATGGATCGACAGTGCGACGACGGATCGCACGCCCCAGCACCTGTTCATGGCCCGCATGTCGGATCCGCGGACGATCGCGACGAATCGCGTGAAGATCAGCTCCCCGACCGAGAGCTGGGAGCTGCAGAGCAGCGCTGACGGACTCTCGCTCAACGAGGGCCCCGAATTTCTCGAGCGAAAGGGCAGGGTCTTCGTCATCTACTCGACTGGTGAATCGTGGCTCACCACCTACAAGCTCGGGCAGCTCGAGCTCAGGGCGCCGCTCACCGATCCGACGAACCCGGCGATGGTGGTAAAAAAAGGCCCCGTGTTCGTCGGGACGCCGACCGTCTTCGGCGTCGGACACGCCAGCTTCACGACGTCGCCCGATGGCCGCGAGGATTGGATCGTTTACCACGCGAAGCGCGCGACCACGCCGGGGTGGGACCGCGACATCCGCGCGCAGCAGTTTACCTGGAATCCCGACGGATCACCGAGCTTCGGGGCGCCGGTCACGGCGGGTGTCCCGATCGCGCGCCCGGCCGGCGAGTGTTCGCCGTAAGGCAGCCGCGCTGAAACGTCAGGCTGCCAGCACGGGCAGCGCGCGGCGCGCGGCTTCGATCACCCCGCCGCCGAGCACGAGATCTCCGCGGTAAAGCACCATCGACTGGCCGGGGGCGATCGCCGACACCGGCTCGTCAAGTGCGAGCTCGATTTCGTCGCCGGCGATGCGGACGATCTCCGCGCGCGCCGGCGCGGCGCGATGGCGGACCTGCACCTCGACGCGCGCGCCAACGCCAGGTGCGTCAACCAGCCAGCGCAGTTCGCGGGCGACCACGCCGCGGCCGAGCAGCTCGTCGCGCGGCCCGATCACCACCTCGCGCGTCGCCGCCCGGATCTCGGTGACGAACATCGGCTCGGCAAATCCGCCCGGCACGCCGCGCCGCTGGCCGACCGTGTAGCGGACGAATCCCTCGTGCTGGCCGACGACGCGGCCGTCAGCGCGCACGAAGTTGCCGCGCGCCAGCGCCGGTGCACCGCTCCCCAGCCGGGCGGCGACGATCACCGTGTGGTCGCCGTTAGGCACGAAGCAGATGTCCTGGCTCTCGACCTTGTCGGCGACGACGCGCAAGCCCATCGCCCGCGCCCGTTCCCGCGTCTCCGCCTTGGTCAGCACCCCGACCGGCAACATGAGCCGCGGCAGCACCGCGCGGTCGATCCCCCAGAGGAAATAGCTCTGGTCCTTGGCCGGGTCGAGCCCGCGATGCAGCTCACCGCGCACCATTCGCGCGTAGTGCCCGGTCGCCACCCACGGCGCGTCGATCGCATCGGCCTTGTGGACGAGGTCCCGGAACTTGGTGAAGGTGTTGCAGCGGACGCAGGGGATCGGCGTCCGCCCGCGCGCGTACTCGGCGACGAAGTCGTCGATCACGTCGCGGCCGAACGCGCTCTCCATGTTCAGGACGTAGTGCGGGATGCCTAACGTGTCGCAGACGCGCCGCGCATCATTGATCGAGTCGAGCGAGCAGCATGGCCGGTCCGGCACCTCGTCGCCATGGCAGAACAGCTTCATCGTTGCGCCGACGACGTCGTACCCCTGCTCGACGAGCAGCCCTGCGGTGACCGACGAATCGACTCCGCCGCTCATCGCCACCAAAACGCGCGCGCCGCTCTCGTCTCTCATCGCGATGTCGTGCGTCACGCCGCGCGCGAAAATCCGCGCGCCTTGTTCACCAGCGCCGGAAACCGCGCGGCCACATGGCGAATCGCCTCGGCCGTGCTGAGCACGCCTAACGACATGCGGATCGCCGAGTTTCCGAGGTCGGGGCGGACCCCCATCGCCGAGAGCACGTGCGACGGCGCGACGCTCCCGCTCTGGCAGGCGGAGCCCGCCGAGCAGGCGATGCCCTCGAGATCGAGCGCCATCAGCATCGACTCGGAATCGATCCCGGCGATCGAGACCGACAGGATGTGGCTCGCCCGATTCGCGGCGCGACCATGGACGATCGCGTCAGGCACGGCCGCGACGATCGCCGCCTGCAGTTCGTCGCGGAGCGCGCGCAGTCGCGCGCACTCGCGCTCGCGCTCGGCGACCACCAGCTCAGCCGCCGTTGCGAAACCGACGGCGAATGCGACGTTCTCGGTGCCCGGGCGGCGGCCACGGTCCTGCGTGCCACCGTGGAAGAGCGGATCGATCTGCACGCCACGGCGGACGAACATCGCGCCGATCCCCTTCGGCGCGCCGACCTTGTGCCCCGAGATCGACAGCAGATCGATCGGCTGCGAGCGCACATCGATCGCCAGCTTGCCGAACGCCTGCACCGCGTCGGTGTGCATCAACGCGCCGCGGGCGCGGGCGATTCCGCCGATGCGCGGCACATCCTGGATCGTGCCGACCTCGTTGTTCACCCACATGATCGAGACCACCGCGACGCGCTCGTCCACGAGTCGCTCGATGTCGGCGATGTCGACGACGCCATCGGTCGCGACGCGCGCGAGACGCTCCTCGCCACCCTCGTGCGCGACCCGGTGCGCGGTGGCCAGCACTGCCTTGTGCTCGGACGGGCTCGTGACCACCGCGGGACGCGTCTCGCGTACGAGGTGCCAGCTGCCGAGGATCGCCAGGTTGTCCGCCTCGGTGCCGCCCGAGGTGAAACACAGCTCATCGGGGCGCGCGCCGATCGTCGCTGCGACGCGCTCCCGCGCCTCGTCGAGCGCGACGCGGGCGTCGCGTCCCCAGCGGTGCATGCTCGATGGGTTGCCGAAACGCTCCCCGAGAAAGGGGAGCATCGCGTCGAGTACCTCACGGCGCACCGGCGTGGTGGCCGCGTGGTCGAGGTAGATCGCATTCATCAGACGCTGGAGCATGACTGGAATATAAGTCGGCTGCGCCTAATACGTGTTCGCCGTGTCCCGATAGACCCGCACATAGTCGATCCGCTGATACTTCGGAAAGATCGTGTTCGGGTTGGGCGCCCCGTCGAAGTCACCGCCGACCGCGGTGTTCATCACGAGTTGCATCACCCCGCTGGTGACACTCTGGGTGTGCTTCGCGCGCAGCACGTCGTCCACGTACCACATCACGCTGTCGGGAAACCACTCGACGCGAAATGTGTGATAGCTCGCCGGCAGGTCGGTCGCGGCGGTGTAGACCGACGATTCGTGCTGCTGCGCCGGGTATGTCCCCCACCAGTGCGTCATGATGTTCTCGGTGGGCAGGCTGCCGCGCATCTCCATCACGTCGATCTCCGGCGGCCAGTTCGCGCCGCAGCCGCCGAGTCCATCGCAGGTGTTGCTGACCAGCCAGTTCGCCGGCCAGATCCCTTTCCCCGACGGAACCTGCGTGCGCCACTCGACCGCCGAGCCGCGGCGGACAACGTGATTCGTCCCCGATCGCACTTCGCCCGAGGTGTAGTTGCGGGTGCCCAGCGTGCGCGCCTGACTGCGCAGCACCAGCGAGCCGCCCTCGATGTAGGCGTCGGTCGGCGTGTAGTATTCCAGCTCGTTGTTCACGTTCGCCGGACCGTCGACAACGACCCAGTTCGCCGGATCGACGGCGGTGCCGTTGAATTCATCCGCCCACTCGAGTCCCCACTTCGCCTGGCGCGTCACGGTCGGTGGCGGCGGTTGTGTAGTGACCTTGGGCGCGGTGGACCCGCCGCCGCCGCACGCTGCGGCGACGACAGTGACTGCGAGCGTGGCAACGACAGCGATGTTCACCATCGGGGGCTGGCGGCGATGCCAGCGGGCGGTGGCGCAGGGCTTCGGCATGCGAACTCGGTCTCTCGGCTGGGTGGGGTGCGCGTTCGTGGGCGCGGGTCTATTTATTGAGTCTAGAATAGGCGCTTGCCGCCCGCCAGAGCGGATGCATTTTCACCACATCGACCACTGTGGACGCACTATCATGATCCGACGTACCTTCGCTCCCCGCGCGCTGCTTGCTGTCGCGATTCTCGACGCCTCATTGATCTTCGCGGCGTGTGCACCGCGCGCGGTCACCCCGTCGCCGGCGAGTGCGACGATGATGGCCCCGCCCGCGCCGCGGATCACCCCGGACGCACCGGGCGAAGCGCGATTTGTCGACTCGGTGGTCGCGCTGATGACGCTCGAGGAAAAGGCGGGGCAGCTCAATCAACTCTCCGGCCTCGCCGATCCGACGGGGCCCGGCGGCAGCGAGGCGGGCGCCGGGCAGATTCGGCGCGGCGAGGTGGGGTCGCTGCTCAACGTCATCGGCGCCGACACGACGCGCAGCCTGCAGCGCATCGCCGTCGAGCAATCGCGGATGCACATCCCGCTGGTGTTCGCGCTCGACGTGATTCACGGTTACCGGACGACATTTCCCGTACCGTTA
>JBKJQR010000113.1:0-4443 GCA_046593895.1 Gemmatimonadaceae bacterium
AGGCCGATGTGTGTATCCGGCCGGACGTCGCGCTGTTCGCGTGGCGGGAGTACCGGTCGGCGGTGGACATCATCCATGCAGGCCGGCAAGCCGGCCGGGCGAGTATCGCCCAGATCAAGCAACAGCTCCCGGTACCGGTTTCCGCGGATTGATGGATAGCCTGGAACGGCGCGCTGCTCCGCTGGGCGGCCTACCAAGGGTTGCTGCCCGCTGCGAACCTCGCTGAGAGGACCGCGAGGGCGGTCGGTTTGCGCGACGAGTTAGTCGCTCGTCGCGCCGCGCGGAGCCGATGGCGCTGGAAAGTTGCCGCCTCGCGTGCATTTATCGCGTTGAGCGGTCGCGCATCTTGATCCTGACCGTCCGGAATGGCCGCGAAGAGGAACTAGACACCACGACAGCGTTCTAACCGCCACGTGAATAGCCGGTGTCTGGTTCAGTCCGCAAACGCCGTATGTCTGATTGGGCGACGATCTGCGCCCTGATCGATCCCTCCTCAGACCCGGACGCCATCCAATGCACCGGAGATCCCTCCTCCCCATGGCCGGCACGGTCTTCGCGGCCCTGTCCCTTGCCGCCTGCGCCGACGTCCCGACCGCTGCGCCGTCGCTCACCGCTCCCGAGCTCGTCGCCCTCACGTCGTCCGCGAGCTTCAATTCCGCCGCCGACGTCGCCATCGTGCGGCAGCTCGCGACGGGACGCGGTGTCACCGCCCTGCCCGCGCCGCCATTCGTGCGGCCGCAGCTCGTGCGCCTCGGTCAGGCGCTCACGTTCGACCCGATCCTCAGTGGCAACAGGGACATCTCCTGCGGCACCTGCCACTTCCCGGCCTTCGGCACGGGCGACGGTAAGAGCCTCTCGATCGGGCAGGGCGGCACGAATGTGGGACCCACGCGCTCGCACCCACTGGGCACGTTCATCCCGCGCAACGCACCGCCGCTGTTCAACCTCGCGGCCATGAAGCACCTGTTCTGGGACGGACGCATCGAGCAGAACGGCGCGACGCTCACCACGCCGGCGGGTAATCAGATCACCTCCGCGATGAGCCGCACGTTCGAGTTCGGCCCCATCTCTGCCATCGGGATGTTTCCCGTGACCAACCGTGCCGAGATGCGCGCCGGCAGCGGGAACGAGCTCGCGGCGGTGCCCGACGCCAACATGCAGGGCATCTGGACGGCGCTCATGAAACGGCTCGGTGCCATTCCCCAGTACCGCGCCATGTTCGAGAACGCCTATCCGGGCACGGAGTTCGAAGACATGACGTTCGCGCACGCCTCGAACGCCATCGGTGGCTTCATCGTGGACAGCTATTCCCTTGACAACTCGCCGTGGGACCGTTTCCTCGCCGGCCACGACGATGCGCTCTCGCCCCGGCAGCTCGAGGGCGCGAAAACGTTTCTTACGCTCAAGTGCTCCATCTGCCACACGGGTGCACTGCTGAGCGACGACCAGTTCCACAACGTGGCGGTCGCACAGATCGGACCTGGCGAAGGCAACGGCACTGGGCTCAACGATGACTTCGGCCGCATGAACGTGACGGGCAACCCGGCCGACATCTACAAGTTCCGCACGACGCCCCTGCGCAACGTGGAGTTCACCGCGCCGTACGGGCACGACGGATCCGTGCTCTCGCTGCGGAGCTTCGTCGAGCATTACAGCGAGTCCGATCGCAAGCTCATCGCGTTCAACCCGTTCGAGCTGGAACCCGGCCTGCGCGGCACGCTGCTCAGCAACCAGGCAGAGATCATCGCGCAGCGCGACCCGATCGTCATGGGCGTGGTGCTCACGGACGATCTCGTGGGCAAACTGATGGACTACATGACGGCGCTCAGCGATCCCGCCGTCTACGACCTGGGCAAGACGGTTCCGAAACATCTGCCAAGTCGGCTGCCGGTGCAGCGGCCCATGTAGGCGCATCGCTACGTACGCTTCGCCAGCGCTGCACGCGCCTCAGCCGCGAGCAGCGGCTGGCTGCGCTCCTTCCGCAGCACCGCGTACGACGCCTGCATCAGCGAGTCCGCACTCGCCGCCTGTCCCGAGGCGGCGAGACACAGTCCGAGCGCCAGCTTCGCTTCGGCCGTGCGCCAGTGGCTGTCACCATATTCCTTCCTGGCCACGGCGACGGCGCGCTCGAGCATCGGGCGCGCCGTCCCCGTCTCGCCGCGCGCGGTGAGGATGCGACCCAGCCCGATCTTGGTGTTGATGTACGGGATAGGCCGCTTCGCGGAGTCCGTGCGCAACTCCGCCGCGCGAAGAAGCGCTTCTGCCTCGACCGACTGCCCACTTTCGCGCAGCGCCCTCGCGAGATTGATGCTCACTGTGGTGTAGCTCGGGTGTTTGTCGCCGAGCAGGCGGCTGTACATGGCGAGTGACTCCCGGATGTAGCGCACCGACCCGACGGCATCACCCCGACTCTCGCGCACGACGCCCAGGTTGTTGAGATTCAGCGCGATGGCGTTGTGGTCGCCGTGGAACATGGAGCGATTGATGTCGAGCGCCTGTGTGTACACCCGCTCCGCCTCGGCGAACTCGCCCTTTATGCGCAGGATGGACGCGAGATTGTCGAGACTCGCGGCCACGTAGCCGTGGCGCTCGCCGAACGTGCGTCGGTCGTACGCGAGCGCGGCGCGCACGAGTTGCTCCGCCTCGTCCACCGCCCCCTTCTCGCGCGCCAGCAGGATACCGAGGTTGTTCATGTTGAGGGTCACGCTCGGATGCCCATCGCCGAGCGACTTGCGCTTCGCCGCCAGCGCCCGGCGGTAGAGCGCGATAGCTTCGTCCGTCTGCCCGCCCTGGAGCTGCTTGAGCTGCGCGAGGTTATGCACGACGGCGGCAGTCGTGGGATGATCTTCTCCGAGCCGCCGCGCGTCGATGACGAGCGCGGAGCGATACAGCGACTCGGCCGCGACATAGTTGCCCTTCGACCAGTACGCGAGGCCGAGCTGGTCCATGCTCCTCGCCACCGCGAGGTCGCTGTCGCCGAGCACGGCGCGGCGGACGTCGAGCGCCTCGCGCAGAGCCAGGATGGCGGCGTCGTAGTTGTTGCGCTCCTGAAGCAATTCACCGAGATGGTCGAGCGAGAGCGCGGTGACGGTGTCGCGGTTGCCGAGAATGGTGCGGCGTTGCGCGAGTGCGTCGCGGAGGAGTGGCTCTGCCTTGTCGAGCTGCTGCTGCTGGACGAGCACGACGCCGAGCTGGTCTTCCGCCTGCGCAGCCTCGATGCTCGCGTGGCCGTGGAGCGCGCGCTCCTGTTCGAGCGAGCGCTGGAGCGTTGATGCGGCTCGGTCGAAGAGGCCCAGACCGCCGTACACCCGGCCGATGACGCTGCGCAGCTCGGCCTGCACGTCTGGCTGGCCGGCGAGCACGGAGTCGATGCGTCCGGCGCCGCGGTCGAGGATGGCGCGCGCCGTCGTCTCGCCGAGTTTCGGATCGGGCGGCGCGAAGGGATCGGCGACGTCGAAGACGTTGACGAGGTACTGCACGACCGCCGTGGCTTTGTGCGTTTCACGTTCGGCGCGGCTGCGCAGCGCACGCTCCCAGAGCCCGGCGGCGGCAATGACTACGACGACCACAGCAGCGGCGGCGACACTTCTCGTGTGACGCCGCACGAACAGGCGGACGCGATACGCGCGTGACCCGGCCGCCGCGCTGACCGGTAGTCCGTCGCGGAAGCGCTGGACGTCCTCGGCGAACGCGGTGGCGGAGGCGTAGCGGTGGGCGGGGTCCTTCGCGAGCCCTTTCAGGATGATCGCATCGAGCCCGCGTCGAGCGACGTGCCCCAACACCGCGAGCGATGGGCGTGCGATGCTCGCGCTGCTCGACGTGATGACAGACGATGGCGGCGGCGGATCCTGATAGAGCACCGCGTTCTCGAGTTGCCGACGGCTGGTGCCCGGCGTGCCGAACGGCAGTCGGCCGCTCACGAGCTGGTAGAGCACCACCGCGAGCTGGTACACGTCGGTGAGCGTCGTGACCGGCTCGCCGCGGATCTGTTCGGGAGCGGCGTATTCCGGCGTCATCCAGTGCTGGCCGGCGCGCGTCGGCACTTGGGCGCTGGCGCGATCCGGGTCGAGCAGTTTCGCGATGCCGAAGTCGAGCAACTTCACGACTCCGTCCGCGCCGACGAGGATGTTGGTCGGCTTGAGGTCGCGGTGGACGATCAGATTGTTGTGCGCATGTTGCGTGGCCTGCGCCACGGTCTGGAACAGCGCGAGGCGATGATCGACATCGAGCGACCGCGCGGCGCACCACGCGTCGATCGGCATGCCATCCACAAACTCGAGGACGAGATACGGAAGCGCATCGTCGGTGACGCCGCCGTCGATGAGGCGCGCGATGCCGGGATGGTTGAGCGTCGCGAGGATCTGGCGTTCGGTGCGGAAGCGGTGCTGGTCGACGTCGGAATCGAGGTTGCTGCGCAGGAGCTTCACCGCCACGCGCTGCTCG
>JBKJQR010000215.1:0-18675 GCA_046593895.1 Gemmatimonadaceae bacterium
CGCGACGGGCTACCTCGAGAATCAGGTGTTCGCGCCGCACGTCGAGACCGGGCGCAACCTGCTCTGGTCGCGTGGCGCGGCGACGACCGGGCGCCCCTATCTCGCCCGCGCCGCGGAGGAACACAGTGGCCCGCATGCGCCCTGGTTCTGGCGCGGCGAGCTCCAGGGCGGCGGGGTGCTCAACGACATGATGTGCCACTCGGCGCTCATCGTCAGGCATCTGCTCACCGATCCGAAGAAGCCGCTGTCCACCGTCAAGCCGAAGCGCGTCACGGCGCACATCGCGAGCCTCAAGTGGTCGCGACCGGAGTACGCGGCGAAGCTGCGCGACACGATGGGGAAGGAAGTGGATTACTCGAAGAGCCCGTCCGAAGACTTCGCCAGCCTGATGGTCGAGTTCGAGACCGAGGACGGACACACGGTGCTCGGCGAAGCGACGACGTCGTGGAGCTTCGTCGGCGCGGGATTGCGCTTGTCGGCCGAGCTGCTCGGCCCCGAATACTCGATGCGCTGGAACTCACTCGATTCAGGGCTGGAGCTGTTCTTCTCGCGCGAAGTGAAGGGGAGCGCGGGCGAAGATCTCGTCGAGAAGCAGAACGCCGAGCAGGGCGTGATGCCGGTGGTGCCGAGCGAACCGATCGCCTACGGCTACGAAGGCGAGGATCGCCATTTCGTTCGCGTCTTCCTCGGCAAGGAGAAGCCGCGCCTGACGTTCGCCGATGGTGTCGAGGTCGTCCAGATGCTGATGACCGCGTACCAGAGTGCGGAAGAGGGGCGGACGATCGAGTTTCCGTCGCCCGGCATCGACACGTTCGTACCGGCGGTGGCGCGCGGAGTGTGGAAGCCGCGTTAGGCAGGGGACCGCTCAAACTATCCGACATTCGCGGCGAGCGGCATCGGCCGGCGTCGCACAGTCAACCTTGACGAGGTAGCCCGATGTCCGACAAGCCGTACACCCGCCGCCACTTCATCGAGGACGGCACCAAGGTCGCGTTAGGCGCGATGATCGTTCCCCGCTTCGTCCTCGGCGGGCCGGGCTACACGCCACCGAGCCGGAAGCTCGACCTCGCGTTCGTCGGGATCGGCGGGATGGGGATGGAGAACATGTCGCAGTTCCTCGACGAGAACGTCGTCGCGGTCTGCGACGTGGACTATGCGTACGTCGAGCGCTCGCTGGCCGACCGGCTGCGCTACGACGCTGGCGCGGCGGGCCCCGACCCGCAGGCGGTGCGACTCAAGGAGGCGTACACCAAGGCGCGGAAGTACACCGACTTCCGGAAGATGCTCGAGAAGGAGAAGCACGTTGACGCGGTGGTCATCGCGACGCCGGACCACACCCACGCCGCGGTCGCCGTCGCGGCGATGCGCGCCGGCAAGCACGTCTACGTGCAGAAGCCGTTGACGTACTCGGTCTACGAGGCCCGGCTGCTGGCGCGCACGGCGCGGGAGACGCGCCGGGTTTCGCAGATGGGCAATCAGGGTCACTCGCGGGAGGGAACGCGGCGGATCGTCGAGCTGATCGGCGCCGGCGTGATCGGCCCGGTACGCGAGGTGCACGTCTGGACCGACCGCCCGCAGCGCTACTGGGCGCAGGGCATTCCGCGTCCGGGGCAGGATGTCGCGCAGCGGATCGCGCGCGAGAAGGCGAGCGCTGAGATGGCTGCGCAGCAGGCAGCCGCGGGGACGCCGCCGGCTGCGGCGGCAATCCCGGCCGCGATGCCGTCGCTCCCCCCCGCGCCGCCGCACTGGAACATGCGGACGGTGGACAATGCGGTGCTCAAGGCGATGGCCGACAACCCGCAGTCGGTGCCGGCCGGCCTCGACTGGGACCTCTTCCTCGGACCGGCGCCGGTGCGGCCGTATCACCCCGTCTACCACCCGTTCAGCTGGCGGGGCTGGGTCGATTACGGCACCGGAGCGTTAGGCGACATGGGTGCGCACCTGCTCGACCAGCCGTATTTCGCGTTAGGCCTGACGCAACCGACGAGCGTCAGCGCGTCATCGACGCCGTGGGGTGGGCTGCCGTTCGAGATCGCCTCCTATCCCCTCGCGACGACGGTGCACTATGAGTTCGCGGCGCGCGGCACCCAGCCGGCGGTCAAGCTGCACTGGTATGACGGCGGGCTGCTCCCGCCGCGGCCACCGTTCTTTCCCGACGACCTGCCCTTCCCGAACGCCGGCGAAGGCGGCGGGATTTTTGTCGGCGACAAGGGGATTCTCACCTACCGGACCTACGGTGAAGACCCGACCGTGTACCCGGCATCGCTCGCCGCCGAGGCGGCCGCGGTACCGCGGACGGTGCCGCGCATCCTCACCTCGCACGAGGTGAATTTCGCCCAGGCGTGCAAAGGCGAGGCAACGGCGAGCTCGCCGTTCGAGTACGCGTCGGCGTTGACCGAAACAATGCTGCTCGGCGTGGTCGCGCTGCGGGCGGGCCAGGGGGCGAAGATCGTTTACGACGCGGCGGCGATGAAGGTCGTCAATCTCCCCGATGCGAATGCGTACCTGACGCGGGAGTACCGGAAGGGGTGGGAGCTCTGATCGCTGCGCCGGGCGCTGGTCAACACGGCGACGAGGAACGCGGAAGGATCCGACGAGAGACGAGGGACGAGGGAGGAGAGGGGAGCGACGAACGAACGCCTCGGGTCTTGTGTAGACCCGAGGCGTTCGTTCGACCCGGTGGGTGGGTTTCTCTCTTCTCTCCATCGGAAACTCACGCGTCTTTCATCGCCGCGTTGGAAGTGCAGCCTCCGCGGCCACCGTCCGTGTTGGCTTGAAGACGAAGGCGAAGACGATGGCGATCACCAGCGCCCCGACGGCCGGGACGATCCAGATCGACCGCCAGTCGTGAGTGACCACGCCGTTCGCCGCCGTTAGGCGGTAGGCGTTGACGACCTGGCCCGACACATAGGCGCCGATGAAGTAGCCGACGCCGTTCGTCACGAAGTTGATCAACCCCTGGGCCGCGCCCTTCACCCGCGCACCGGCTTTCTCGTCGGTGTAGATCTGGCCGGCGACGAAGAAGAAATCGTAGCACATGCCGTGGAGCAGGATGCCGAGGTAGATCAGCCACATCCCGGCGCCGGCGTTGCCGCGGCTGAACGCGAAGTAGCGCAACGCCCAGGCGAACATTCCGCCGAGCATGATGCCGCGGATCCCGAAACGGCGCAGCGCGAAGGGGAGCAGCAGCATGAACCCGATCTCCGACATCTGCCCGAACGTCTGGATGAATGCCGGATCGGGCGCGCCGATCTCGTTGAGGAACGGGTTGGTGAACGCGTAATAGAACTGCAGCGGGATGCAGAGCAGGAACGATCCGAGCACGAATGTCAGGAAGGCGCGATCGCGCAGCAGGTACAGCGCGTCGAACCCGAAGGCATCGCGAAGGGTGAACGGCGCGCCCGCACCCTTCGGCGGCGTGTGCGGCAGCACGAGTGAGTAGAGGCCGAGAAGCAGCGACGCCACCGCCGCGAGGCGCATCGGCAACGCCAGCGCATCGGCGTGCAGGACCTTCCCGACGATGACTCCGGCGACGATCCAGCCGATGGTACCGAGCACGCGAATCAACGGGAAATCGCGCGCTGGATCGGCGACGTGGTGAAAGGAGATCGAATTCGTCAGGCTCAGCGTCGGCATGTAGCAGAGCGCATAGGCGATCAGCAGCGGGTAGAACGTGCTGAACTGGGTCTGTGTCGAGACGACCCAGAGCAGCAGGCCACCGGCGATGTGCAGCACGGCGAGCAGCTTCTCACTCGAGAAGAAGCGGTCGGCGACCATGCCGATGAAGAAGGGCGAGACGAGTGCGGCAATCGCCGTCGCGCCATAGGCGAGCCCAACCTGCTGGTCGGTGAAGTGCAGGGTGCGCGACAGGTACGTCCCCATCGTCACGAACCACGCGCCCCAGACGAAGTACTGGAGGAACATCATCGCCGCCAGCCGGCTGCGGACGCTGCCGCCCGCCGCGTTAGGCAGGGCGTCGACGGTCCGATTCACGCGGCTCATTGCAGCCCGCGGACGCGCATGTTGCGGATGCTCAGCGCGCCGTCATGGTCACCCTGGATCCCGATATGCCCGCGTTTCGCCAGCCCGTAGTTCGGATATGCCGAGAACTTCGCGGCCTTCACCTTCGCCGTCCACTCCGGGCTCCACGCCTCGTACTCGAGCAGCTTCTTGCCGTTCATCCAATGCTCGATGTGCGGACCGCGGGCGATGATCCGCGATGAATTCCACTCGCCGCCCGCCTTCACGATGCCGGCCGGCGCCGGATACAGTCCGTACGCGGAGCCAGCGGAAGTGAGCCGGCTCTTCCCGTCTGCATGCCTTGCGTCGTCGAGGAGCTGGTACTCGGTGCCGCTCCAGTACACCTTGTCGTATTCCTCATTCGCCCGGTAGAAGATCCCGGCATTACCTCCCGGGCTGAGCTTCCAGTCCCAGGCGAGCTCGAAGTCGCCGAACTCGTCGCGGCTGATCAGGTCTTCCGCGCTGCCGGCCTTCGACAGCACGCCGTCGGCGATGTGCCAACTGGCCGGAAACGCTTCAGTCTTGTAGGCACGCCAGGCGCTGGTGCTGTTCGTCGCATCGACGAGGGCCTGCCACGCGGTGTCAGTGGTCATCGCAGGGGTGGACATTGCGGCCGGTGCAGTTGTCGTCGTCGTCACCGTCGTCGCGGTCGTCGACGAACTGCTGCTGCTCGAGGGAGCTGCCGTGCATGCGGCGGCTGCGGTGATGGCGCTCAGCGCGACGGATGCGCGGACGATGAGTGCTGCGTCGAGACGAGTCATGGGTACGGGGCTCGGGGAGGTGTGGCCGATAACGTACTGACGAGCCTCGTTTCCCGCGAGAGCAGAATGGCACATTGCGCTGCGCCAACGGCGACGCCATCTTCGCCCGGCACTCGCACCCACTCATGGAGACCAGATGGCCGAGAACCCGTATCCGCCCCAGGACCGCCGCAGCTTCCTCGTCACGCTTGGTGGGGCCGCGCTGGCCGCGAGCGGAGCCGGCATCCTCGCCTGCGCACGAAACGCGTCACACGCTGCTGACACCGTCGCCGGCGCCGCGGCCATGCAGGGTGGTGGTGGCGCAGCGATCGCTCCGCTCGGCGTGCAGCTGTACACGCTGCGCGACGAGATGAAGCGCGACGTCGCGGCGACGCTCGCTCGCGTCGCACGCATCGGGTTCAAGGAAGTGGAATTCGCCGGTTACTTCGACCACAGCCCCGCCGATATTCGCGCCATGCTCGACGCCAACGGACTGACGGCGCCCTCGGCGCACATTCCGCTGAACATCCTGAAGAGCGATCCCGCGGCCGTGATCGCGGCGGCGCGGACGATCGGCCACAGCTACGTGGTGATGCCCTACCTCGACGAGACGGCACGCCACACGATGGCCGACTGGCACGCGCTGGCGAAGACGTTCAACGACATTGCCGGCGAGATGTCGCGCGCCGGTCTCCGCTTCGCGTATCACAACCACGACTTCGAGTTCGCGCCGATCGACGGAATGGTGCCTTACGAAGTCCTGCTCGCCGAGACCGACCCGAAGCTCGTCGCGCTCGAGATGGATCTCTATTGGACAACGAAGGCGGGGCAGGATCCGCTGACCTGGTTCGCGAAGTATCCGGGGCGTTTCCCGTTCGTGCACGTGAAGGATTCGCGCGGTGCGCCGCAGCACGAGATGGCGCCCGTCGGCCAGGGCACGATCGATTGGAAGCGGATCTTCGCCCATCGCGCCGAAGCCGGGATCGCGCATTACGTCGTCGAGCACGACAACCCGACGGATCCGTACGCGTCGATCGAGTCGAGCTATTCGTACCTGAGCAAGCTGCGGGTGTAATGGTCGAGGGCAGCGGTAAGCGGGAAGCAGTCAGTGAACGGCGTTGATTGGCGCTTCGTTGCTCCGCCTAACGCTTACTGCTTACCGCTTACTGCCGGCTGCTGCTCGCGCTGGAGCAGCAGCTGCGGCGCGGCCAACGCGCCGGCGAGCAGCGTCGGGATGACCTGGGCGGCCTGAATCAGCAGGGCGACCGCAACCGCGGGCGCCGCCGCGACGCCGAAGGAACGGACCGTCATCACGTACACCACCTGGAAGATCCCGATGTTGCCCGGCGTCGCTCTGATGAGAAAGCTGACGCCGATCGCGATCAGCGCCGCGACCGAACCGGCGATCGGCAGCGGGAGGCGCGCGGCGCGGGCGACGAAGTCGTAGGTCGCGATCTGCAGGACCCAGGCGGCGATCGAGAGGAGCAGCGCCGTCGCCAGCCGTCCCGGGCCGGCGACCGCGGCGGCACTCGACGCAAACCGCGACACATACCGGCGAATGCGGTCAAGCAGGGAGAGCGGAGCATGCGTCAGCGGTGAGGCCGCGACTCGCCCCGGCGCCGGCGGCCGGCCGCCGCCGCTGACGTTAGGCCTCACGCTCCGGCGGCCGCTGCGCCAGGCGAGCCCACCGAGCGCGGCCAGCACCACGATGAGGGCGATCGACGCCGCCCCGCTCCAGCGGGCGATGCTCCGTGGCAGCGGCAGCAGCGAGGCGGCGGCGACGAGCAGGATGAGATAGGTCACCGCGTCGAGCACGCGCTCGATCGCCAGTGCGGCGAGCACCTTCGCGCTCGAGATCTGCGCGCCGCGCGCGACGAGGAGCACACGCGCCCCCTCCCCGCCCTGCGCGACGAGGATGTTGTTCAGCGCCGCGCCGGCAAAGGTCGCGCGGATTGCCAGTGCGAACGACCGCGCCCCCATCGGCCGGAGAAAGAGCCACCAGCGCACTCCCTTGAGCAGCAGCGACAGAAGATTGAGGGTGACTGCGCCAGCGAGGAGCAGCGGGTCGGCGCCACGCGCGGCGGCGGCGACTGCGCGCCAGTCCACCGTCCGCGCGAAGGCGACCAGCGCCGCGAGAATCGCGACACTGACTGCCAGCCGCAGCGCACGACGCGCCGACGCCTTCACGCGCTCCGCGCCGGCTTGTAGAGCGCGGTCATGAATTGCGGCGTGATCAGGAAATCGAGCGCGCTCGTCACGTGCACGAATCCGCAGGCCGTCGCCAGCCGGCGAATACGCGCCGGCGTGAACTTGTGGACGTGCAGCTTGCGCGCGAGCAGTGGACTGCCGAAGCCGATCCAGGCGCCGGGCATCGCGTAGAGTCCACGAATCGGTTCCGCCGGGTAGACCAGCAGCGCGCGGCCACCCGGCACGAGCACGCGAAACATCTCGGCAAGCGCGGCATCCGCCTCGACGATGTGCTCGATCGCGTGGAACGAGAAGAGCTTGTCGAACTGCTCGTCCTCGAAGTGGAGGTCGACGGCATCCATCACGGCGAGGCGCGGTGCGACACCGTGCGCTATCGACTGCGGGTTCACGTCGACGCCGAAGGTGAGCGGGCAGAGCTCCTGCACCCGCTGCGTGAGCCAGCCGCGCCCGCATCCGACTTCGAGCAACCGCTCTCCGGCGTGCGGCCGCAGGTAGCGGTTGATCCGGCGCATGTGCCGCTCCGTCTCGATCGGCCGGTTCAGCATCGCGTAGTTCTCCGAGTCGTAGGTGACCGCGCCCTCGTGCAAGGGACGGCGCGCCGGACGCTGGCGGGGAGGGCTGTACGCTTCGGATTCAGTCCTCGTTGAACTCGCTGCTTGACGCATGGGTTCTCCTCTGGTGGATGTGCTATTGAAGGTCCGGGCCGGGGCTCGTACGTTGGGGAAGCTCTCGTCCCGGCGTGGCCCACTCGTGGCCTCCAGCGTGACCTGGGTGTTTTTCTTTTCGTGCAGCGCGAGGTGATCGGTTCCCCCGACCCCGGATCCCGCGATGATCGAGCTCAGGACGTTAGGCGCGCTCGAGCTGCGCGGAGCGGACGGCGGCGAGCTGCGGCGCGTGCTCGAGCAGCCGAAGCGTCTCGCCCTGCTCGCCTATCTCGCCGTCGCGACACCGCGGCGCTTTCACCGCCGCGACGCGCTCCTCGCGATCTTCTGGCCCGAACTCGACACCGAGCACGCCCGCGGCGCGCTCCGCCGTTCGCTCTATTTTCTCCGCCGCGTCGTCGGCGAGAACGTCATCGTCGGTCGCGGCGATGAGGAGGTCGGCCTCGCACCGGGTGCACTGTGGTGCGACACCGCTGCCTTCGAGACGCTGCTCGCCGAGGGACGGCGCGCCGAGGCGATCGCGCTTTATCGCGGTGCGCTGCTCGAGGGGTTTTACATCACCGGCGCCCCGGAATTCGAGCGCTGGCTGGAGAGCGAGCGCGCCCGGCTGCTCGCACTGGCCACGGCCAGTGGCTGGACGTTCGCCGAGCAGCTCGCCACCGAGGCGCCTGACGATGCGGCGCAGTGGGCGCGGCGGATCGCCGAGTGGACGCCGCACGACGAGGCAGCCTACCGCCGCCTCGTCACCCTGCTCGCCCGCGTCGGCGACCGCACGGGGGCGCTGCGGGCCTACGACGATTTCGCGAAGCGCCTTCGCGCGAGCTTCGACGTCGAGCCGTCCGCGGAGACGCGCGCCCTCATTGCGACATTGCGCGCTGCCCCGGCGATGCTGCCGCCACGCGGCGCAGACAGCGGCGTCGCGGCGCACTCCTCCGCCACGACGAACGGTCCGTCGCCAGACGCGCCGCCTCACGCTCCCACTGCAGCGCCGTCGCGCGAGCGAGCGCCCGCCGTGTCGCCTAACGTCGTGGCGGTGCTGCCCTTCTCGGTTCGTGGCGGCCGTGACCTCGCGTACCTTGGCGAAGGGATGGTCGACCTCCTCTCGACGACGCTCGATGGCGCTGGCGAACTGCGCGCGGTCGATCCGCGCGCACTGCTCGGCCACCTCGCGCGCGAGGAGGGCGTCGACCTCGACCCCGAGCAGGGGCGCGTCATCGCAACCCATTTCGGCGCCGGGTTGTACGTGCTCGGCAACATCGTCGCGGCCGGATCGCGCATCCGCCTGCACGCAACGCTGTATGACGCGGCGGCCGCACCGCTCGCCCGCGCCGACGTCACGGGCAGTAGCGAGCAAGGGCTGTTCGACATGGTGGACTCGCTCGCCCGCGCGCTGCTTGGCCGTCAGGAGACTGGGCCGGGCGCACGGCTGACGAATCTCGCGGCGCGAACCACCGAGTGTCTCCCCGCGCTCAAGGCCTACCTGCGCGGCGAGTGCGAATTCCGCGCGGGGCGATACTTTCAGGCGCTCGACTCGTTCCAGAATGCCGCCGCGGAGGACACCGGCTTCGCGCTCGCCTGGTACCGACTGGCCGCCGCGGCCGCGGCGACGGCGAATCTCCCGCTGGCGCGCGAGGCATCGGAACAGGCGCATCAGAGCCGCGATCGCGTCGCCGCGCACGACCGCCTGCTCATCGATGCGCAGGGTGCATGGCTCCGCGGCGCCGCCGATGAAGCCGAGCGTCTCTACGCCGCCGCGTTGTCGACGCACGTCGACGACATCGAGGCCTGGTTTCTCCTCGGCGACGTGCTCTTTCACCACAATCCGCGTCGCGGTCGTCCGATGGCCGAAGCGCGGGCGGCATTCGAGCGGGCGTTAGGCTACGAGCCGGATCATCTCAGCTCGCTGGTGCATCTCGCGCGCATCGCCGCCTTCGAGGGGCGCGACGCCGAACTCGAGGCGCTGGTGAAACGCGTGCTCGCACTGAGTCCGGTCGGTGACCGCGCACTGAGCGTCCGCGCGTTGCGTGCGTTCGCGTTGCGCAACGAGATCGAAAAGGCGCGCATCCTCGCCGCGCTCGGACGCGCGCGGGCGCTCGCGGTCGGCATCGCGTTCACCGACATCGTCCTCTTCGCGCACGATCTACCCGGCGCGTATCGGCTGGCGCGCATCGTCACGAAGCTGACGCCGCCGTCGGAAGCGAAGGCGCTCTGTCACGTCGTCGCGGCGCATCTCGACATCATGCGCGGCCGCGTCGCCCGCGCCCACGCCAGCCTGGCGCGCGCTGCGGCGTTCGATGCGCCGTGGGCGCTCGAGGTACGCGGGCTGTTCGCGCTGCTCCCCTTTCGCGCGGTGCCGGCGGCCGAGTGCGACGCGGTGGCGCGCGAACTACGCGCCTGGGACGCGGCCGGCGCCGCACCAAATCGCAATCAGGCACTGGCCGCACACAATGGCGTGCATCCCGTCTTCCGCCACTACCTGCTCGGCTGTCTCGCGGCGAACGCGGGCCAGGCGGCAGCAGCGCTCGACGCGGCCAGCGAAACCGAGCGGGCCGCGGCCGCAGCGGGAGCCGGTGGCTTCGGCGAGCACCTGGCGCAGACCGTCCGCGCGCTCGTTGCCGGCCGGGCGGGCCACAATAGCGAAGCGTTAGGCAGGCTCGAACACGCACAGCCCGAAGTCTGGTACCAGTTGGCGGTCACCTCGCCATTCTTTGCCTGTGCGTTCGAGCGCTACCTTCGCGCCGAGCTGCTGCGCAGCGCCGGCCGGCTCGATGAAGCGCTCGACTGGTACGCGACACTCGGCCAGAGCTCGCCGTACGAGCTGGCGTACCTCGCGCCGGCGCATCTCCGTCAGGCCGAGATCTGCGAGTCACTGGGACGTCGCGACCGCGCCGCGGAACATCGCCGGCAGGCTACGTCGCTCTGGGCGGGGTGCGATGCGGAGCTGGGCGCGTTCGCGAAGCTGGTGCCCGTACGATGACGGCGCGGCTCGCCCTCCTCGCGACTGCGGCGCTCCCGGCGCTGCTCGACGGGCAGATCACGCGCGAGAATTACTACGACTACCTGCCGCCCTTCCCGCGCATCGTCACCGCGACGCGCGCCAGCACGATGTTCCGGCTCTACGGCGACAGTGCGGCCGCTGGCTATCGCGACAACGCACCGCGCGATGGCATCGACGACGCGCGTGCCGCGCAGCTGCAGGCGCTGGTCGGCCGGTTCGCGCCGGTGCTCCGCCCGAACAACTTCAGTTTGCCGCGCGACCTCGACGCGATCTTCGGCTCGTCGTGGACGCTCAACGTCGATGGCTGGAGCTCGGCCGGCGCGCCGCTGAGCCGCGACTCGATCCGCATGTCGCACGTCGCGCCGGGCCGCGCCGGGGCTGACTCGACGTCGGCCGCGCTGCACTCGCTGCTCGAGCACATGGCGCCGAGTCGTCCACGCAAGGCCTACGCGTCGGCCGAGGGCGACGTCGACACCGTGCTCTTCATCGACATGCCGGGTTCCGATGCGCCGACCTGGCGTGCGGCCTACGCGCACCGGGCGTGGGAGCGACGGTCGCGACTCTTCGCGCACGTCTTCATCTGGGATGACAGCTCGAGTCACTCACCTGCCCACTACGCGCTGATCGCGCAGTACTGGTTCTTTTATCCATTCAATGACGCAGTGAACGAGCACGAGGGCGATTGGGAGCACATCAACGTGCTGCTCACGCCTAACGCGTATCGGGCAGCGGGCACCGTGCCGGCACCGATGACCGGCACCGTGCTGCTCGATTCCCTCGCCGTGGCGCGGCTGCTGCGCGGCGAGCGTGGGCCGACCGACTCGCTGTCGATCGGCGCGGTGGACTACTACTTCCACCAGAACGTCGTCCGGCTCGATTACCTGTCGCTGTCGACCGACGGGACGGACTCGACGACGACGAGAGACCGCCGCTACTTCTGGGAAGACGCCAACTTCGTGGCGCGGGCGCTGAGCGACCGCCTAACGGTCGGTGGTGGCAAGCTGGCCGCGCATCCGCTGGTGTTCATCGGGGGCAACAACAAGGGACCCGACGAGCTGCTGGCGGCGAGACCGCGGTTCGGCGGCTCGTTCAAGCGCAACTCGGGATCCTCGTACCCGTTCCCGGGCACCTGGCAGGCGGTCGCCGGCTTCGGGGTCACCGAGACGGTGAACGGTCGCGTCGTCCCGCGGGTGAATGCAGATCCCGCGGTGCCCCTCGCGGCGAGCATCGAAGACGCCGACTTCGTGACCTACGGCGCCGACGACATCGCGCTCATCCCCGACTGGGAGCGGCTGGAGCGACTGGTCCTCGACGAGCCCGACGTCAGGCAGGAGTGGGCGTGGCTGGTACTCCCCATCTATTGGGGATTCCCGGCAACTGTGTCGCCCGGCGCCGGTCTCGTCGCGCACACCGATCTCGGGAACATCGCGCCGCCGGGTCCGGCCTACAACGACGGGTGGAATCGTGCCGGCGGCCCCCCGCAGGGGCGCTACCGCCTGCGTGTGCTGCGGACGCCGGTGTCGCCGACGACGCCGTGGGCGAACCTGCGCAACGGCTGGGGGCTGCTCAACCTCCCGCTCGCGGCGTGGGGGCTGATGCCGGGTTACAACGTCGCGCTGATCCAGCTCACGCCGTGGACGGAAGGCGCGCTGCAGTTCGTCGGCGCGCCGCCGCCGCGCACGTTCACCCCCGGCCGGCTGCCGCGGCGGTTCACCAGCGAGGGCCAGGGCATCGCGTTAGGCATCGGCGGCGGCGACTACGGGCAGCTCCTGCCACAGCGCGACGCGGCCATCGCGCAGCTGCTCGCTGCCAATCCGGGGAGCAGCGTCGATGCGCGCAGCGTCAGGCATGAAGCGTCGCCCGGCCCGTCGCTCTGGTTCAACCTCTACTTCGGCGATCGCTTCGCACTGGAAAACAGCTACGCGTGGTCGGTGGACCGCGTGCGCTACCGGATCGCCGGACCCGATGGCCGCGCGATCGGCCGCGTTGGCGGCACGCTCAAGCTGGCCGAGCTCGATGGCGGTCTCAGTTACTCACTCCTGGCGCAACGCGCCGGGTTCCTCGACACGCACCTTCGCGCCGGCTACGGGTGGACGCGCTACAGCGTGGAAGACGTCCGGTTGAATGGCGGACAGGCGGCGCTCGGGGGCGTGCACGGTGGGTACCTCCCGCCGCTGCTCCCGGGCCCGAAGTGGTGGCCGAACACACTCTACGCGGGGGCCGACGTCGAGTTGTTTTCGGCGCGCAGTCATTACGTCCTGCACCGACTCGGTTACGGGGTGCGGCTCGCCGCAACCGGCCGACTGAGCCGGATCGGGGCTGACGCCGATGGCACGCGCCGAGCCCGGTCCGCCAAGGGGGGAAGCATCGGGCTTGTCACCCATTTCGGCTGGTGACAGCTGCCGGTCGTTAGGCAGCGACGCGAAGGCGTCCGCTGGAACCTCGGCGCGTCTCGGTGGTATGTTGAGGAATCTCTTCCCGAGGGTAGCGTCATGCCCGAGTCGCAGCGCACGTCGCTGAGCGGCCGTTCTCTCCCTGGTGCGATCCGCCGACCGCCTCGCGGCGCCCTGTTCGCGGGGCTCGTCGCGGCGACGCTCGTCGCCGCAGCGCCGGCCAGCGCGCAGGGGTCCGGTGACGGGTTCCTCTTTCGACGACCGATCGGCGGGCTGGTGGTGCGTGGCGGGTTTGTATCGACGACGTCGAGCGGCGATCTCTACTCCTTCCTCACCAACCAGTTCACGCTGAGCAAGGGCGATTTCAGTGCGCCGTCGTTCAGTGCCGACCTGCTGGTCCGCGTCGCGCCCCGAGTGGACCTCGCGTTTGGTGGCGGGATCGCTGGCTCGAAGAAGGCGTCCGAGTTTCGACACTTCGTCGACCTGAACAACCTGCCGATTCAGCAGACGACCAGCCTCGTGCGCATTCCGCTCACCGCCGGTGCGCGATTCTACCTCGCGCCGAAGGGGCGTTCGATTGGCGAGTTCGCGTGGATTCCGAACAAGGTTGTGCCGTACGTCGGCGCGGGCGGCGGGATGATGTGGTATCGTTTCCGGCAGAAGGGAGACTTCATCGACTTCCAGACGACGAATGTCTTCCCCGATGCGTTCCAATCGAGCGGATGGACCCCGACGGCGCACGCGCTGGCCGGCGTCGATTACTCGCTGACCCCGAGGTTCGCCCTCAACGGCGAAGCGCGCTACACCTGGGCAAAGGGGCGCCTCAGCGACGACTTCACCGGGTTCCACGGGATCGACCTCTCCGACATCGGTATCAACCTCGGCCTCAACGTCAGGTTCTGACAGGATGGGCGTCATGAACAGATCAGCAATCAGCGGCCGCCTGACGTTCGGCGCGGCGCTGCTCGCCGCGGCGATGGCTGCGGCTGCACCGGCCGCGGCGCAGGCGGTCGGACCCGACGCGCGCTGGCAGGGATGGCTCGGCTGCTGGCAACCGGTGACGCCGGCGTCGGCGGACAGCTACAGCGAGTGGATGGCGGCCCGTGCGCGCGACGCAGGGCTGCCGACGCTCTGCATCGTGCCGTCAGCCCGCGAGGCGGCCGTCGATTTCGTGACGGTCTCGGGCGGGAAGGTGACGGCGCGGCAGTCGGTCGACGCGGGCAGCGCGCACGTCGCCCGCCAGCGCGACAACTGTGATGGCTGGGACGGCGCGAGCTGGTCCGCCGACGGCCGTCGCATCTACATGCGCTCGGAGTTTTCGTGCCCGGGCGGCGTCACCCGCACATCGAGCGGAATGCTCGCGATGTCGGCCGCGGGCCAGCTGCTCGACATCGAGGAGATTGCCAGCAGTGGCGCGAAGTCGGTCCACGTCGGCCGTTATGAGAGCGTGCGACCGCCCGTCGGCCTGGCGATCGACAGCGCGCTGGTGCCGCGCAACGATGCGATGCCGGTCGTCGCAGCACGGATGGCGATGGCGGGATCGCTGACCGGGGCCGATATCGTCGATGCGGTGCGCGGCGCGGATTCGCTCGTCGTCGAGGCCTGGCTCGTCGAGCGCGGCGACCGGTTCAACGTTGACGCGCGGCACCTGGTCGCGCTGGCAGACGCCGGAGTTCCCGGCCGGATCACCGACCTGATGATCGCGCTGTCGTACCCTGGCGTGTTCATGTTCGATCGCGAGGCACGCCTCGCATCGGTGCGAGCGCCACTGGCCGGCACCGTGAGCTCGGCGAGCGCGCCGGCAATCGATCCGTTCGGATACCGGAGCGGCTGCTCGGGACTCTCCTCGGGCTATATCCCGCTCGGGACGGCACCGTTAGGCTACGGGACGCGTGGATACGGGGCGCCGGGCTACTACTCGCCGGCCGGCTGCTACGGCTACAACAGCTACGGGTACAGCGGCTACGGCTACAACGGCTACGGGTATGGGGGCTATGGGTACGGCTACCTGTACCAGCCACCCATCGTGATCGTGCGCGGGGGCAATGCCGGGTCCGGCCAGTCGCATGGCCGGGTCGTCAACGGACATGGCTACACGCGGGACACGCCGCCCTCAGGTACGACGACCGCCGATCGTCAGCCGGCATCGCAGCCCGCGTCGAGCAGCGGTGGCTCGTCAGCCGGTCACGCCGAACCGTCTGCGGGCGAGACGCGGCACGCGAAGCCGCGCCCATAGCGCTCAGCGAAAGAAAACGCGGCGCCCGGAAAGTTCGGGCGCCGCGTTTTCTTTGGACGCGGTCAGTGGCTGCGCGCCGGAGCGAGCGCCGCGCGCAGCAGCGACCAGGCGATGCGCGCACAACAGGCGAGCCCGATGTACGCCGCGACGTCGGCGACGTTGAGCACGAGCACCGACTCCTGTCCGTGGGCGAAGGCGAGGAAGTCCGGCACGCCACCCGGCGACGTGACCATGCTGGCGAGGTTGCCTAACGCTGCGCCGGCGACGAGGCCGAGGCCACTCGGGGCCAGCGCGTCGAACCGCGCGAGCCGAGGGCAGACCGCCATCGCCAGCACGGCAGCGGCGACCGTCGCGATGACGTTGATCTCGAAGGTATGCACACCGAACGACGTGCTGAAGGCACCGAGCGGATTGTGCACCACCTCGATCAGCACGCGGCTTCCGAGGAGGGGATAGCGCTCACCGCTCCACAGCCCGACCGCCATCGCCTTGGAGACGAGGTCCCCGAACATCACGAGGAGCGCGATCCCGATGAATGCGCCCGTATCGGGGAGCGGACTGACCGCGCACCGGGCAAATGTGCGCTGGGGCTGCGAGAGCGACATGCTGCGATTCCGCCGTGAGACCCTTCGACGGCGCCACGCAGCGCCGCAACTGCCTTCGAGACAAGCAAAGGGAGTGCCGCGGAGCTCGCCGCTGCAAACGACCGCAACGCGAGCCGTGCGCGGTCGCCCTCGCCGCATTCGAGTGCGACCTGCTCGCCGTTGACGAGGCGCGCGCTAGATTCGGATCGGGACGGATCCCCCATGCGCGCTCACCTCATTCCGAAAATGACCGCACCACCGACCCGCCCGCAAGACCAGCCGCTCCATGAAGACGTCCGCTGGCTCGCCGGCACGCTTGGTCGCGTCATCGAACGACTCGAGGGCGACGAAGCGCTGCGGACTGTCGAGGAGCTGCGTCAGGCCTGCCGCGCGCGCCGCCATGGCGACGCCGACGCGCCCACCCTCGACGAGCTGGTGTCCCGCGTCGGCGAGCTCCCCGTCGAACTCTCGGCGCTCGCCGCGCGCGCATTCACCCTCTTCTTCCTGCTCATCAACACCGCCGAACAGGTGCATCGTGTGCGGCGGCGCAACACCTACCTGCGGCGCGACGACAGCACGCCGCAGCCAGCGTCGGCGCGATGGACGATGCGTCGCCTGCGCGAGATGGGCCGATCGGCTGAGGAAGTCGCGGCGGCGATCAGCCGTCTCGACGTTCGGCCGGTACTCACCGCGCACCCGACCGAATCGACGCGCCGCACGCTGCTCGGCCTGCAGGCACGCGTCGCCGACCTGCTCCTGCGCCGCGAGTCGAGTTCGGCCGCCGAGCGGCGTGCGCTCGAGGATGCGCTCGAGGGAGAAGTCGAGCTGCTCTGGCTCACCCCCGAGGTGCGGCAGGATCGCCCGACCGTGCTCGACGAAGTGAGCACCGTGCAATGGTATCTCGAGACGCGCCTGCTCGACGCGAGCGCGCAGACGCACGACGCGGTGGTGCGCGCATACGAAGAGGAGTTCGGCCGCGCCGACGAATCACTGCGCCTGATGGCGCCGATCCGCTTCGGCTCGTGGGTCGGGGGCGATCGCGACGGAAATCCCTTCGTCACCCCCGAGACGACGCTGGCCGCCGCGCGGCGGGCGAGTCACGTCATCCTCGGCCGCTACCGGCGCGGCGTGGACGAACTGGTGGAACGGCTATCGATCGGGTCGAACATCGCGCCACCGACGACCGAGCTGCTGGCGTCGATCGAGGGCGATCGCGTGGTCCTCCCCGGTATCTGGAACACCAACCATCGTCGCAACTCCGACGAGCCGCTCCGCCTCAAGTTGAGTTTCGTCGCGGCGCGGCTCGACGCGACGCGACGGCTCGTTGCCTCACGCGACGCCGGCCGTGAGGCAGCGGAACCCGCCGCCTACGCCAACGCCGCCGCGCTCGAGGGCGACCTGTTGCTCGTCCGCGACTACCTGACCAGCGCCGGGGCGACGGAGGCCTGTCGCACGACGTTCGACCCGCTGGTCGCGCTCGTGCGCGCGCACGGCTTTCACGGCTATGCGCTCGACGTGCGCGATCACGCTGACTCGCACGCCGCGGCGCTCGCCGACATCGCGGGTCACATTGGACTCCCGCCCTTCGACGCCGACGCGCTGCGCCACGAGCTGCGCGGGAGCAGGCCACTCGTTGGCGCGCGGCTCCCGCTCGCTGACGCGACGGTGCGCGTGCTCGACACGATGCGCGCGATCGGCACGATCCAGGACGAATCGGGAGCGGCCGCCGCCTGCACGTACATCATCTCGATGACGCGGAGCCCGGAGGACCTGCTGCGCGTCCTCCTCCTCGGCCGCGAGACAGGACTGGTCGATCTCGCCGCCGAGCCACCGGTATCGCGCATCGATGTCGTGCCACTGTTCGAGACGCTCGACGATCTCGAGCAAGCGCCCGCGGTGATGCGCACGCTCTTCAACGACAGCGTCTACGCGCGACAGCTGGCCGCCCGCGGCCGCCGGCAGGAAGTGATGATCGGCTACTCCGACTCGGGCAAGGATGCCGGCATGCTCGCGTCGTCGTGGGCGCTCTATCGCGGGCAGCAGGCACTGAACGACGTGTTCCACGAGGCCGGTGTCGAGCTGCAGCTCTTTCACGGGCGCGGTGGGAGCGTCGGGCGCGGCGGCGGCTCGCCGGTCTATCGCGCGCTCGCCGCACTCCCGCCTAACGTTTCGAATGGCGCGCTCAAGATCACCGAGCAGGGCGAGATCATCTCGCAGCAGTTCGGGCTGGCGCCAATCGCCGAGCGGACGCTCGAAGTCACGCTGTCGGGGACGCTGCTGCACGGCTTCACCGACTGGCGCACCGACTCGACCGCCGGCGAGGTGCAGCGCTTCGTCGCGACGATGGACGCGCTGTCGGCAAAGTCGCTCGAGCTCTATCGCCGGCTGGTGCACAACAACGAGGCGCTGTTCGACCTCTTCCTCGAGGCGACACCGGTCGGCGAACTGGCCGGCGCGCGGTTCGGGTCGCGGCCGGCCTATCGTCCCGGCGCGAAGAAGGGAATCGAGGGGATCCGGGCGATCCCGTGGCAGTTCGGCTGGACGCAGATCCGGCTGATGCTTCCCGGCTGGCTCGGTGTCGGCACCGCATTCGCCGACATTGGCTCGCGTCCCGACGGCCTGGCACTGCTGCAGCGGATGGCGACAGTCTGGCCCTTCTTCGACGACCTGGTGGCGAAGATCGAGATGGTCTGCGCGAAGACCGACCTCGAGATTGCGCTCGCCTACGTCGAACGGTTAGGCGGCGATCGCGCCCTGTTCGATCGGCTCAAGGCGGAGTTCGACCTGACCGTCGCCTGGCTGCTCAAGATCCGCGGCACATCCGGCATGCTGAT
>JBKJQR010000202.1:0-18825 GCA_046593895.1 Gemmatimonadaceae bacterium
GCGGCGCAATTCAGCTTGATGAATGGCTGGTCGCGGCGATCGCTCTGGTCGTGAATGGCCCGGGCAAACAGCTCCTTCCCGGTCCCGCTTTCTCCCTGGAGCAGGACGGTCGCGCGCGTCGGCGCCGCCATCGCGACCGTCTGCATCAACCGCCTGATGGCCGGAGAGTCGCCGATGATCTGGCGCTCGTTGCGGAACTCCATCACCTCCCGCCGGAGCAGGCCATTCTCTCGGCGAAGCCGCACTACTTCGAGCGCACTGGTGACGGCAAGTGCCAGTTGCTGTGGCTGTACTGGCTTGGTGATGTAGTCAATCGCTCCCGCCTTGATCGCGGCGACCGCGTGCTCGATGCTCGCGTAACCAGTGAGCATGATCAGCGGAACGTCGTATCCCTCGCTCTGCAACATCCCGAGCAACTCGATCCCGGTGATCCCCGGCATCCGGTAGTCGGAGATGATCAGGTCGACGCCGCCGCGCGCGAGGACTTGCAGCGCCTCCGGAACATTGCGCGCCCCCACCGGCGTGTGGCCGCTCCGCTCGAGTGAATCCTCGAGGATGAGGCCGACTGCGGGTTCGTCGTCTACGTAGAGAATCGTTGCCATGCGAGGGAACTGGGCCAGCGGAAAACGGCGACAGCCAATCGTTGTGTGCTGTCATCCGGGTCTCGTCCGAATGACGCACCCACTGCCACCCGGCAACAATTTCCGGGTGCTGGGAACGCGAGATGTTCGCCTCCGCACTCTCAACGGCGTTCCTGATTGGGCATCCCGCGCAGCGCACGCCGCGGCGGTTCTCGGTCGGTAATAAAGTTTGCGCGACCGCGGCCGATATTCGGAGCTATCACCGGAGGATCGATGGACACCACGCAAAAAATCCACGAGATCGACGATCGACATGAGGGCACGCAGCGCCCCCGCGTTGCTCAGTCACCTCATTCTCCGCTCACCGCCGAGCGTGTCGAGCAACTCCGCGATCGGATTCGCGAACGAGCCTACGACAACGAGTCCGTGCTCGCGGTGACGGCGAGGGAAATTCTCGGGAGTCGCGACCTGTAACGGTCGATCGGAGCGGAACGGCCGACGGTCTCGCCCGTCGCGGTTTGACTATTGCGCCTCTCGCTGCGCAATCACCCGCACCCACTCCGATGTCGAAAGATTCCGCATTGCGCGTCGCTGTCACCGGCTCGACTGGTTTCCTCGGTCGCGCGTTGACTACACACCTCACCGCTGCCGGGCACCAGGTCGTACCGCTCACTCGACGACGGCAGCCAGCGACCGGCGACTCCATCGCATGGGATCCTTCGCGGGGCGAGCTCGCTCCGAACGCGCTCGAGGGGATCGACGCGGTCGTTCACCTCTCCGGGGAAAACGTCGCGCAGCGCTGGACCGATGAAGCCAAGCGCGCCATCCTCGACAGCCGAGTGAAGAGCACCGCGCTCCTCGCGCGCACGATTCAGGGAATGAACGCGCCACCGCGCGTCTTCCTCAGCGGATCGGCGATCGGGATCTACGGGAATCGCGGTGACGAGCTGCTCGACGAATCATCCACAGCCGGCTCCGGCTTTCTTGCCGACGTCGTCCGCGAGTGGGAAGCCGCAGCCAGCGTGATCGATCGCGCGGACGTTCGCGTCGTCTACCTGCGCAGCGGCGTCGTGCTCGGTACCCATGGCGGTGCGCTCGAGAAGATGCTCACGCCCTTCCGGCTCGGACTCGGCGGACGCATCGGGAGCGGGAAGCAGGTGATGAGCTGGATCTCCCTCGAGGACTGGACGCGCGCGGTGGCATTCCTGCTCGGCGCGGGACAGGTCAGAGGTCCGGTCGATCTGGTTGCACCGGTGCCTGTTTCCAACGCCGACTTCACCCACGCGCTCGGTCACGCGCTCGGACGGCCGACGATCGTTTCAGTGCCGCAGACGGCGATTCACTTCATGTTCGGCGACATGGGCGAGCAGACGATTCTCGCCAGCCAGCGCGTCGTCCCAACGCGACTGCTTGGCGCCGGCTTCACCTTCCGGCACGAGACGATCGCCGCCGCGCTGCGGGCAGCGCTGGCTGAGTAAGCCGTGACTGAGCGCACTGCCTAACGGTGGAAAATGCGAAGGCCCCGGGTGTACTGCCCGGGGCCCTCACACATTGTTCGCTCGGCTGCGTCGCCAATCGTCCTGCTTCCTGCAACTGCTGATACTACCGTGTCCTGTTCCTGCCCGCGTCGTCGCGGCGTCCCGCTAATTCGCGTTACAAGTTGCTTCATCCTTCGCTCGTACCGCGAGTCGAAGGTACTGCAACCGCCGTACCGCCGCTAGCTCGAGCTGGCGAACGAGCGGCCGTGGCCGCTCCGAGCAGCGCGCCGCAGTGGGTGCAAGGGCGCCGCTACGCGAACTGGGACGGGTGTCTGGTGTGGAAATCCGTCGCCTGCTGGTAGCCCATCGCCACTCGGCAGAGCGCGGCCTCGCCGTAGAGCTTTCCAAGGAACGTGAGCGAGACGGGCGTGCCATTCTCCCGAAATCCATTCGGCAGGATGACCGCGGGATGGCCAGTGAGGTTGGTCGCAACGAGCTGCGATCCACCGTTAGTCGGGCTGACGATGACGTCCACCGTCTCGAACAGCCGCGCCCACTGCTGCATGATCGTCGTCCGCACCCGGCTGGCGTTGACATAGTCGACGCCCGGGATGAACCGTGACTCGCGGAACGACGTCGGCCAGGCATCCGGCGTCTGGCGCGTCATTTCAGCGTCGCGTCCGCTGCGAGTGAGCTCGTCGAAGGCGGCCGCGGCTTCGGTGTCGAGCACGATGCGGACGGCGTTGTAGGCCGCGTCAGGGATGGCGACGGGAATGAGCTTCACGCCGAGACGAGCGAACACGGCGAGCGCCGCGTCGTCGAACTTCTTCGTGGCGTGCTGCGGCTTGCCGTCCGCTCCGGTCTCCGGCAGCTCGAACTCGCGTTGGAACCAGCCGATGCGAATCTGCGACAGTGGCTGCCTGACGTTGAAGTTGAAGCTCGCGTCATGCACGGTGAGATCCTGCCCGTCGCTGCCGCGAATCGCGTCGAGCACCAGCGCGCAGTCCTCGACCGAGCGGCAGATCGGGCCGAGCTTGTCCATGCTCCACGACAGCGCCATTGCGCCGGTCTTCGGCACCCGTCCGAATGTCGGCCGCAGCCCGGTCACGCCGCAGCGCGTCGACGGCGACGAGATGCTGCCTAACGTTTCACTGCCGATGGCGAAGGCGACCAGTCCGGCCGCGGTCGCCGACGCCGGCCCGGCGCTCGACCCGCTCGAGCCTTGGTCCACCTTCCACGGGTTCTTGGTCGTTCCGCCGAACCAGACATCGCCCATCGCCAGCTCGCCTAACGACAGCTTGGCGACGAGCACCGCCCCGGCGGCGTCGAGTCGCTGGACGACGGTGGCGTCGTGATCGAGCCGCTGTTCCCGGAAAGGCGGCGTGCCCCACGTCGTCGGGTACCCCTTCACCGCGAGCAGGTCCTTCGCGCCCCAGGGAATCCCGTGCAGCGGACCGCGATACTTGCCGCGCGCCAGCTCGGCGTCCATCGCCGTCGCCTGCGCCAGGGCTCGCTCCTCGCAGAGCGTGACGACGCACTGCAGCACCGGATCGAAGCGCTTCAGCCGGTCGAGGTACATCCGCGTCAGCGCGACCGATGTCACTCGCCGGGCGCGAATCAGCGCCGCCAGTTCGGTCAACGGACGAAAGGCCAGCTCCTCGATCGTCTTCGGAACAGCGCCAGGCCTAACGCTGGACGCAACGATCGGTCGCTGCTGCACATCGAGCTTCATCCCCGGCAGCAGCGGGTTGAACTGCATCGCCGGCGGCACCGAGTTGTCGAGGTGCACTGCGTGCAGCTGGTCGAGCTGTTCGCGCTGCTGTTGCAGGTCCTTCACCATCGCCTCGCGCTCGGCGTCGGTGAACTTCACGCCGGCAAGTTCTTCAGCGGCGGCAATGCTCTGCGCAGTGATGTCCGCGCCGGCCGCGATCGCCGCCCAGAGCACGCCGGGCAGCAGCGTCGAGCCAAGTCCGATCGAGGCGAAGTAGCCGAGGAACGTGCGCCGGTCAGCGGGCGAGTCAGTGAACAAGGTCGGGTCGGTGAGAGGGAACCACGGGGCGAGGAAGGAACAGTTTTATTGAACCACCGAGAACTGCCGTGGCGTATCACGGCTCGCGGTCGCACGCCGGCAACGGGATTTTTGGGCATGCATGGCGAGAGATGCTCTCAACGCGTGCCCCAAAGCTGTTCACGACCCGGTGTCCCGAACCTCGCCTTCGCGGCGGTTCTCGGTGGTTCGACTGCAGTTCCACAAGTTAGAAGCGCGACAAAGCTATTGAACCACCGAGAACTGCCGTGGCGTATTACGGCTCGCGGTCGCGCGCAAGCAATGCGGGTTTTGGGCATGCATGGCGAGACAATCTCTCCACGCGTGCCCCCAAGCTGTTCACGATCAGGCATCCCGAACCTCACCTTCGCGGCGGTTCTCAGTGGTTCAACTGCAGTTGATCCGACGGCACCGATGGATGTTCCGATTCTAGCCGCACGTCACGCCGCACGACAGTTTCGTCGCTGATCGAACTATTCCCCTCCCTCGCCAAATCCGATGCGTCACGCAACTCGAATCAGCGCGGTCGCTGTCGCGCTCGCCGCTGCGATCATCGTCGTGTCACCCGCAGTCCTCAACGCGCAGGCAACGACGTCCCTGCCGCCGGACTTCGACGCGTACGTCGCTCGTGTTCTCGAGACGTTCAAGGTTCCCGGGGTGGCGGTGGCGATCGTCAAGGACGGTCGCGTCGTGATGGCGCGCGGGTTCGGCGTGAAGAAACTCGGTGGTGGATCTGTGGTCACGCCACGCACGCGGTTCGGGATTGCGTCGAACACCAAGCTGTTCACCGCGACCGCGCTCGGGATACTCGTCGAGGACGGAAAGCTCGAATGGGACGCACCCGTCGTCCGCTACCTGCCGAGCTTCGCGATGTACGACCCATGGGTCACCCGCGAAATCACCGTTCGCGACTTGCTCGTCCATCGCAGTGGTCTCGGACTCGGCGCCGGCGATCTCCTCTGGTGGCCGGCATCGACGTACACGCGCAAGGAAATCGTCCAGCGACTCCGGTTCATCAAGCCGGCGACCTCGTTTCGCTCGGCGTACGCATACGACAACGTGCTGTACCAGGTCGCTGGTGAACTGATCGAGGCGGTGAGCGGGCAGACGTGGGAGGATTTCATGGCGTCGCGCATCCTCGCCAAGGTCGGGATGACGCAGAGCAACGTCAGCCATGCTGACATGTCCGGTCCGGACGTGGCGACGACGCACGCCGAGGTCGATGGCGTGGTGCGTCCGATCGCGCCATTCACGGGGGAGAGCACCAATCCGGCCGGTGGGATCAACGCGACCGCCGAGGACATGGCGAAGTGGATGATCGTCCAGCTCGACTCGGGGAAGCTCGCGGGGGGCGCGCGCCTCTTCACTCCGTCGACCACGAGGGAACTGTGGCGCGTCGTCACGCCGCTCACGGACAACCCGCCACCAGCCGCGCTGGCGTGGACGCGCGCCAACTTCCGCGGCTACGCGTTAGGCGTCAACGTCACCGAGTACCAGGGCCGAAAGCTCCTCACCCATACCGGCGGGTTGCCGGGTTACGTGTCGCAGGTGACGATGCTTCCCGAGCTGCGGTTAGGCATCGCCGTCCTGACCAACCAGGAATCGGGTGCCGCGTTCCAGTCGATCACCGCGCGGGTGATTGACGGCTATCTCGGGCTTCCCCCGCACGATTATCCGGCGATCCTCGCCAAGATGGAACAAGCAGCACTGGCCGAGGTGCACGCCGCCGATGCAGCCGCGGTGGTCCGCCGGGATTCGACGTCTGGTCCATCGCTGCCGCCGGCCCGTTATGCGGGCACCTACACCGACGCGTGGTACGGCGACGTGACGATCGCAGCGGAGGAGGGCAAGCTCGTGATGCGATTCTCGCACACACCCGGTCTCGTCGCGGATCTCGTGCACTGGCAGCACGACACCTTTGTCGCCCGCTGGCGCGATCGCGAGCTGCGGGCTGACGCATACGTGACCTTCGCGCTGAATCCTGACGGGACGATCGAGCAGGTGAAGATGGCAGCGGTGTCGCCGCTCACCGATTTCAGCTTCGATTTTCAGGATCTGTTGCTCGTTCCGGTGCGGGCGCGCTGAGGTCCGCGCGCCCAGCGCTCCGAATCGGGCGGGCACGCCGTAGATTGCGGAGACGTCCTGCACCCTTTCCACAGCCCATGCGCCTGCTCTACTCGTATCTCCGCAATTACTGGAAGCTGGTGGCCCTCGCGCTCGTTCTCGCGGCGGTCAACCAGGTCTTTTCGCTGCTCGATCCCCTGATCTTCCGTCACGTCATCGACTCGTACGCGACGCAACACGGGAAGTACACGCGGGCCGAGTTTCTCCACGGCGTGAGCATCCTCCTCGGCGCGGCCGTCGGCGTTGCGTTCATCTCGCGGGTCGCCAAGAACTTTCAGGATTACGTCGTCAACGTCGTTGTCCAGCAGCTCGGAGCACGGCTCTACTCGGACGGCATCAGGCACTCGCTGTCGCTTCCGTATTCGGCGTTCGAGGATCAGCGCAGCGGCGAAACGTTAGGCAAGCTGCAGAAGGTGCGGTCCGATGTCGAGAAGTTCATCAGCGTGTCGGTCAACCTCGTGTTCACGACGCTGATCGGCCTGATCTTCGTGATGTCGTACGCGTTCACCGTGCACTGGATCATCGCGCCGATGTTCCTGCTCACCATTCCGCTCCTCGGCGCGCTCAGCTCCGTCCTCAGCCGGAAGGTGAAGACGATCCAGAAAGTCATCGTCAACGAGACGACGGCGCTGGCCGGTGCGACGACCGAATCGCTGCGCAACATCGAGCTGGTGAAGAGCCTCGGCCTCGCTGAGCAGGAGGTTGCACGGCTCAACGGCACGACGCAGAAGATCCTCGATCTCGAATTGAAGAAGGTGCGCTACCTGCGGAGCCTGAGCTTCATCCAGGGCACCGCGGTCAACGCGCTGCGGACGAGCATCCTCTTCCTGATGCTCTACCTGATCTTCATCGGTCACGTGACCGTGGGGCAATTCTTCGCGCTGCTGTTCTACTCGTTCTTCATCTTCGGGCCGCTGCAGGAACTCGGCAACGTCATCAACGTCTACCGCGAGACGGAGGCGTCGCTGGCCAAGTTCGAGGAAATCCTCGCCATCCCGCCCGATCCGAAGCCGGCGAACCCTGTTCCGATCGACGGACTGACCGTGCTCGAATTCGCTGACGTCGCGTTCCGCCACCAGACCGCGAGCGCACCAGCGCTGCAGGGAGTGTCGTTCAAGGTGGTGCGCGGCCAGACCATCGCGTTCGTCGGACCGTCAGGCGCGGGGAAGACGACGCTGGTCAAGCTGCTGGTCGGGTTGTATCAACCACAGTCGGGACGGATCCTCTACGACGGCCACTCGAGCGACACGGTCGATCTCGATCGGCTGCGCGAGCGTGTCGGACTCGTGTCGCAGGACTCGCAGCTCTTCTCGGGGACGATTCGCGAGAACCTGCTTTTTGTGAGCCCGAACGCGACCGATGAGGAATGCCTGGCCGTGCTGCACCAGTCCGCGATGGATCCGCTGTTGGCGCGCGCCGACAAGGGGCTCGACACCGTAATCGGCGAGGGTGGCGTGAAGGTGTCGGGGGGCGAGAAGCAGCGCCTCTCCATCGCGCGTGCACTGCTCCGTCGTCCGCACCTGCTCGTCTTCGACGAGGCGACGTCGTCACTCGACTCGATCACCGAAGAATCGGTGACGGCGACGATCCGTGACGTTGCCACGGGTCGCGACTCGATCACCATCCTCATCGCGCACCGCCT
Organism: Gemmatimonadaceae bacterium; assembly: GCA_046593895.1. Classification (GTDB taxonomy): domain Bacteria; phylum Gemmatimonadota; class Gemmatimonadetes; order Gemmatimonadales; family Gemmatimonadaceae; genus JABFXC01. Next base: position 7,873 of record JBKJQR010000202.1, read on the forward strand.
GTCGACGGTGATGCATGCTGACCGGATCTTCGTGCTCGAGCACGGCCGCATCTCCGAGGCGGGCCGCCACACCGAGTTGCTCGAGCGGAAGGGCCTGTACTACGCGATGTGGCGCCAGCAGATCGGCGAGCGGCGTCTCGACCCGCCGGGCGCAGTTGCGGGGAACGGAATGCACACCGGGAAGGTCGCCGTCGGGGTGTAAAAGCGCAGACGACTGCCCGCGGCTGTGGAATGGCACTTGCCTCCAATGCGGGGCCGACTCGTATCACGCCTCGCCGGATGCCGGGCGGAACAGTCAGAACGACCCTCCCTCGCCGATGGATTCCCTGCACCTGACCCTCTACGTCGCCGGCGACACCCCTCGCTCGCGGCAAGCCATGGCGAATCTCGAGCGCATTTGCGCCGAGCTTCTCGGCGGGAAAGCCAGGTGCGCCACCGTCGACGTTCTCGACAGCCCCGAGCTGGCTGACGCGGAGCGCATCCTCACGACGCCGACACTGATTCGGGAATCCCCGGTCCCGCGTCGTCGTGTCACCGGCGACCTGTCGGATGTGCAGCGCGTCCTCTCGGCGCTTGGCTTCAACTCGATTGATCAATGAGCCGCAACGGTACGCAGTCCCGGGGACTGGCGACAGTTCCGAAGACGCCGACGGGAATCATTGGCTTTGATGCGATCGCCGACGGCGGACTCCCGCGCGAACGCGCGACACTGATCGCCGGTACCGCGGGCAGCGCGAAAACCGTGTTCGCGGTCAACTACCTCGCCGCGGGGATCATGCAGTGCGGTGAGAACGGGGTCTTCGTGACGTTCGAGGACAGCGTCGCCGACGTCCGCAAGAACGTGCGCGGCTTTGGCTGGGACATCGCGCAGTGGGAGACCGAGGGAAAGTGGGCGTTCGTCGACGTGGCGCCCGACACCGATGGTCCGATCGCGGTGGTCGGAGACTATGATCTCGGCGGATTGCTCGCCCGCATCCAGTACGCGATAGAAAAAATCGGTGCGACGCGGGTGGTGCTCGACTCGCTCAACGCGCTGTTCGTGCAGTTCAGGGAGCACGCACTGCTCCGCGCCGAGCTGTTCCGGATCGTGTCGACGTTGAAGCAAGCTGGCGTCACGATCGTGTTCACTGGAGAGCGCACGGAGGAGTACGGCGAGGTCACGCGTTATGGCATCGAGGAATTCGTGGCCGACAACGTCGTGATCCTCCGCAACATACTCGACGGGGAGCGACGCCGGCGCACGGTCGAGATTCTCAAGATGCGCGGTACCAGCCATCAACGTGGTGAGTTTCCGTTCACCATCACGTCGCGCGATGGCATCGTCGTCATTCCGCTGTCGCGGATCGAGTTGACGCAGAGCTCCTCGACGGTGCGCATTTCCTCCGGTCTTGCTGCGCTCGACAAGATGTGCGGCGGTGGGTTCTTCCGCGATTCGGTGATCCTCGCCTCGGGCGCGAGTGGCACCGGCAAGACGCTGCTCGTCACGCAGTTCATGAGCGGCGGCTTCAAGGCAAAGGAGCGCAGTCTTCTCTTCGCGTTCGAGGAGAGCAAGGATCAGCTCTTCCGGAACGCCGCGGCGTGGGGGATGGATTTCGCCGCGATGGAAAAGAAGGAACGACTGATGGTGGTCAACCGCTATCCCCACGCGATGGCGATGGAAGATCACCTCGTCGAGATGACGCAGCTCATCGAGGACTTCAAGCCGAATCGCGTCGCGGTGGATTCGCTCTCGGCGCTCGAGCGCGTGTCGTCGGTCCGCGGCTTCCGCGAATTCGTCATCGCGCTGACGTCCACCCTCAAGAAGAAGGAGACAGCCGGGCTGGTCACGTCGACGTCGCCATCGCTGCTCGGTGGAACGTCGGTCACCGAGAAGCACATCTCGACGCTCACCGACTCGATCATCCTGCTGCGCTACGTCGAGGCATTCGGGACGATGCGCCGCGCACTCGTCGTGCTGAAGATGCGTGGATCGCATCACGACGCCGACATTCGCGAGTACACGATTGACGGAAAGGGGATGCACATTGGCGAACCGTTCCGCCTCGCCACTGGCGTCCTGTCTGGCAATACCGTCTTCCACGAAGACTAGGGCTGGCGGCTGATGGACGACAGCGAGATGACGAGCAATCTGTCACAGCCCGATCAGGTGACGACCGGGCGCGAGCGCCGGAAGAACGACCGCCGCTCCGCATCGCCGGCATCGATCCTCCGGCAGATTGTCGAGCGCCTGCCTGACGGCGTGGTCATCGTCAGCGAGACGGGCAGCATCCGTTTCGCCAATCCCGCCGCCGAGCAACTCTTCGGTCGCACGGCGCGCGACCTGGTCGGCGTCGAATTCGGCTACCCACTCGCCGCCGGCGAGCACACCGAGATCGAGGTCGTCCGTCGCAGCGGGTCGGTGAGCGTTGCCGAGTTGCGGCTCGTCCGCATCGATTGGGAAGGAGAGCCGGCATCGCTCGTCTCGCTCCGTGACGTCACCGACCGGCGTGAAGCGGAAGACCGCGCACGTCAGCTGCTCCAGGAGCAACAAAAACGGGTCGAGGCGGAAGCGTCGAGCCAGGCGAAGTCGGAATTCCTCGCCATGATGTCGCACGAGCTGCGAACGCCGCTCAATGCGATCCTCGGATATTCCGAGCTGCTCGACCTCGGGCTGGCCGGCCCGGTGACCGATGCACAGCGGCAGCAGCTCCGCCGCATCGGCGCGAGCGGCCGCCACCTGCTCGGACTGGTCAACGAGGTGCTCGATCTCGCCCGCGTCGAGGCCGGCCGCCTGACGGTTCGCCACGAGGTGCGCTCGCTCGTCCCGGTCGTCGAATCGGCCCTCGTGATCTCCGCACCGCTGGCCGAGGAGCGCGGGCTGTCGATCCACCCGCCCGGCGAAGCGTTAGGCGGCCTCGTCTTCGTCGGCGACGAGGAGCGGGCCCGCCAGATCCTCGTCCACCTCTTGTCCAACGCGGCGAAGTTCACGCCGAGTGGCGGCTCGATCTCGGTCGAGGCAGAAGGTGGGGTGACGCCACCGCCTAACGCTCGCGTCCAGGAGGGTGAGCGCTGGCTGTCGATCTGCGTGACCGACACCGGCGTCGGCATCACCCCCGACAAGATGGAAGCGATCTTCGCGCCCTTCGTTCAGGTGCAGGGGGGACACACGCGCGGCCGCGATGGCAGCGGCCTTGGCCTGACGATCAGTCGTCGCCTCGCCCGGCTGATGGGTGGCGACATCACCGTGACCAGTAGCGCCGGATCGGGGTCGAGGTTCACGCTCTGGCTCCCCGCGGCCGGCGAGGCACAGTACGCCGATGTCCGACCCTCGATGCCCGGGCTTGCCGGGCGCGAGCCCCACGTGCAGGGGCTCACCGAGGTCGGAGAAGCGCTGCTTCGCGAGACGGACGCGGTGGTCGACGAAATCGTCGCCCGGCTCCGGCAGGAGCCGCTGATGCCGGCGGCGAAATCGCTCCGCTACACGCAGCTCGCCGACCACATGACGACGCTGATCGCCGACATGGCCGGCGCGCTGCTCATTCTCGAGGATGCTCACGGCGAGCCGTCACCCCTGCTGGTTGACGCCGGTGAGATCCAGCGGTTCGTCGCCGAGCGTCACGGAATCCAGCGGGCGCGGATCGGCTGGACAAAGGAGGCGCTGGTGCGTGAGTTCGTCGTCATGCGCGAAGAAATTGCCTATGCGGTCGGTCGCGCCTTTCCCGGCGAGAGTGCGGGCCGGGTGAGCGAGGCGCTCGCGCTGATCGAGCGCCAGGCCGAGCAGGCGGAGATCGCAAGCATCCAGGCACTGGAGCGCACGGCGCGCGACGGATCTGAGCCGCGGAACTGACCGCTGCACTGGCTCTCGTTAGATTACGGTATGCCCATCGTGAACTTCGACTCGCTTCCGGACGACGCCCGCGTCTGGGTGTTCGGCAGCGACCGCCCGCTCGACCCCGGCGCCACGACGCGCCTGCTTGCCGTCGTCGACGCGCACCTCGCGCAGTGGGCAGCGCATGGTGCGCCGCTCACCTCGGCGCGCGACTGGCGCGACGACCGATTCCTGACGGTCGCGGTCGACCAGCGCACGGCTGGCGCATCGGGCTGCTCGATCGATGCGCTCTTCCGGCAGCTGCAGACGCTCGAGCGCGATCTTGGCCTGTCGATCGTCGGCGGCGGACGCGTGTTCCATCGCGACGACGCCGGCATCGTCCAATCGACCGACCGCGCCGCCTTCACCACCCTCGCCGAGCACGGCGCGGTGACGGCGGAGACACGGGTCTACGACCCGACCGTCCAGACGTTAGGCGCCTGGCGACGAGGCTTCGAGCTGCGGGCGAGCCAGTCGTGGCATGGGGCGCTGTTGCCGGCGGCGAGCGAGGAGCGGTAAGCGTCCAGTAGCCAGCGGACGGCGTTCAACTCCCGCCGTCCGCTGACCAGACACCGCCGGAAACTGGCGGATTACTGCGGCTTCTCGCCTAACGGCGCGACAACAGCGCCGGCGCCGGCGTCAAATTCCTTCGCCGCTTCCTCGGCGCCCTTGAAGCCGATCTTGCTGTGCGTGCCATCGCAGAACGGTTTCTTCGTCGATGCGCCGCAACGGCAGAGCGTCATCGACTTGCCCGGCTTCAACGTGTAGGGGATTGCGTTCCCCTCGTGGTCGATCAGGTTGAATTCCCCTTCGACGACGTATGGGCCATTCTTGCGAACCTTGATCGTGACGGACATCCAGTAGCTCCTGCTGTTGTGTGTTCGGTGTCGCGACTGGCTTGTCAGGCGCGGAGAAAGTCGGCCTGCCAATTGGTGATCACCCGCTTGACCTCGTCGCCGTTCGTCAATTCACCGGCGAGGCAGCGCTCGACCAGCGATACCAGCTCCGCGTCGGACGCGAACCGCAGCCCGACCAGCTGCGACATCCTCAACTCGACGATCCGGGGACGCATCGACTCGGGGAGCAGCGCAACGAGCCGCAGCCGCTGCTCGAGCCGGATGACCCGGTTCTGCACGATGAGGACCATCGTGCGCGCGGCGAGCAATGACGCGCCAACGCCAAGCGCGAAAATGAACGACCAGATTGTCGCCTTGCCCGGCGCCCGGAACGCGATGATCGCCGTATAGACGATGTTGAGCGCGAGGATCGGCGCGGCGAAGTAATGGAACAACGGAAAGACTCGGCGATGATTCGCGTATGTCTGCGTCCGATTGGCGCTCATGTGCGGAGGGTGGCGAGGGAGATGCGGCGAACCGTCAGGAGTGCGTCGCGATTGCGTCCACAGCGTTTCGCTTCAGCCGCTGCACCATGGCCATCAATCCGGATTCGCGCGCCGCGAGTCCGATGCCGTCCATGACCTGCCGGACAAAATCATCGGGGATCGCCAGCGTCGTCTCAGGAGGCTGGCCATTCACCGCTCCGAAGAGGATGGCGAGGAACGCAGCGATGGTCGGGCTCTGCCGGGGATTGAGATCCGCGTAGAACGACAGCTTGCCGTCACGAAACTCCGGGAACACATCAACCCGTGTCTGGCATTCGGGTACCGTGAACGCTGCGCGGTCGAGCGCACGAAAGCGCTCGGGAAGCGGCTCGAGCTTTTTCGCGTACGCCAGCAGCGTTTGCATCTTCTCCTCGCGCTCCATGGCGCGAAATTGGCGAAGAACGCGATCGACGGATGACGGTAGCGACGACATGACGGAAAGCTACAAGCGGTGAGCACGAACCCGAAGCGCGACAACTACCCAATGGAGAACGAGTAATGCCAACACGCAATGCGACGGCGGTCTGGAGTGGCGGCGGCCTGAAGTCAGGGAAAGGCGAGTTCAATGGCGAGAGCGGCGTAATCAAGGGCGCCTACTCATTCAACACCCGCTTCGGCGAGGAAAAGGGCACCAACCCCGAAGAGCTCCTCGCGGCAGCCGAAGCTGCCTGCTTCAGCATGGCGCTCAGCGGCGGTCTCGAGCAGAACGGCACCCCACCGCAGCGGATCGAGACGAAGGCCGCCTGCACCGTCGCCCAGGTCGGCGCCGGCTTCAAGATCACCACGATCAAGCTCGACGTGCGGGCCACCGTCCCCAACCTCGACGCGGCAAAGTTCAAGGAAATCGCCGAGACCACGAAGAAGAACTGCCCGGTCTCGGTTGCCCTTGCCGGCGTCGACATCCAGCTCAGCGCGCAACTCGGTTGACCGCGGCGTGCATCGCCCTGCCCGCGCGGCAGGGCGATGCGTGAGCGGCAGCAATGAACACAGAGAACGGCCGCGGTAGTGAGGCTCGGGAAGCGGGCGTTGTTTTTTTTGGGGCGTTAGGCAGGATCAGCTCGCCCTGCCTCCAGCCAAAAGAGACAATTGTTGGTCTGAGTTTTTACGCGTCAGCCGGTACTATCCCGCCTAACGCCAAAAAAACTGTCGTAGCCCGCCATCGACCGCGAGCACCCGAACGCCACGGCTGTGCTCTGTGGTTGATTGACCGGCGGGCAGTGGCTCGTCGGCCTCAGCCCGCCCGCCGCACCGCGCCCGCTTCGTGCGCCATCTCCCACGCATCGAGCCCGTCGCATGCGCCGCAGTTGTGGCAACGCCAATCGGGTTCGACATCGGTCTCGCCGAAGTACTCGAGTATGAATCGCGTGTAGCAGCGCGCTGACTGGCAATACGAAACCATCGCGTCGAGCTTGCAGCGGTCGAGCACGCGACGCTCTTCATAGTCGGTGAGGTCGCCGCTCAAGTTCACCTTGAGCAGCCCGGTTTGCAGCCGCTCCCAGATGTTGCCGCGATGTTCGCGCAGTACGTGGTGTCGCTTGAGCAGCGTCAGGACAATGCGCACCTTGCGCCGCGCGACCCCGGACTGATCGGCGATATCGCTGAGGCTCACCGGCGTTCGCTCGGGGTGCGACTCCATCACCAGCGCGACCTTCGTCGCTTCCTCGATCTCGGGATATTTTCCGCCGAGGAAGTACGACTGGATTCGCTTGTCTTCGACGCGGTAGAGGAGTGTGCAGGTCGCTGGCTCGCCGTCGCGTCCCGCTCGGCCGGCCTCCTGATAATACGATTCGATCGAACCGGGCAGATGATAGTGAACGACGAATCGGATGTCTGGCTTGTCGATGCCGAGGCCGAAGGCGTTGGTCGCAATCATCGCCCGCAACTCGCCGTTCATGAAGCGATCCTGCGATTCGCGACGTTCGGGCGCGCCGAGCTTGCCGTGATAGAGCCCGACGTTGTACCGCTCCTTGAGCTGGGTGTACAGTCGCTCAGCTTCGCGCACGGTGGCGGCGTAGATCACCCCGGTGCCTGTGGCCGCATCGAGGATCTCCTCGACGACGCGATCCTTCATGCCATCGTTCACCGTGCGCCGCACTTCGAAGCGGAGGTTGGGCCGCGCGAAGCCCGTGATCGTCACCTGCGGGTCGCGCATCCGAAGCTGTCGCGCGATGTCCTGCCTGACTTCCTCAGTCGCGGTCGCCGTTAGGGCGAGGACGGGCGGACGCCCCAGTCGCTCGACGATCGAGCCGAGCGAGATGTAGTCGGGCCGAAAATCATGCCCCCACTGGCTGACGCAGTGCGCTTCGTCAACGACGAACAGGCTGACGGTGCGCGTGAGCAGCCGGTCGAAGAAATCACGATCCTTGAAGCGTTCTGGAGTCAGGTAGAGAATTTCGCCTTCGCCCTCGAGCACCTGGCGGCCCGTTTCCCGCGCTTCGGCGGTACTGAGGTGCGAGTGCATCGCGAGTGCAGCGACACCCGTGGCCCGAAGCTTGTCCTGCTGATCCTTCATCAGCGCGATGAGTGGACTGACGACGATCGTCAGCCCCCGGAGCATCAGTGCGGGCAACTGGTAGATGAGCGACTTTCCGGCACCGGTCGGCATGACAACGAGCGCGTCGCGCTTTTCCAGCACCGCGCGAATCGGCTCCCATTGGCCTGCTTGAAAATCGTCATGGCCGAAGCGCGCATGCAGAACGCCGAGCGCTGCGGCTCGGGTCGAGGTCCGAGGCATGGCGGGAGCGAAAGCAGAAATCGGGCCTTGGTTTTTTCGTCGCGTGCGGGCTATGACACTGCGACGAGAGATGATCGAGGCTCCGATAACGGACGAGAGATGAGAAAAACTCCGATGAGCGACGAGCGATGAGAGAGAACGACGGGGGAGTGCGCAAATGCTGATACGTAAAGGCGGGGAGATCGGGTCATCGGAAATCACGCCCGAGCGGGAATATCTCGACCGGCGGGAATTTCTACGCACGGCGGCCGGGGTGACCGCGGGCACACTCCTCTCGCCGGCGTTGATCGCGGCGTGCACGGGCAGCGAGAGTGATGCGACGGATTCGGCGGGCAATCCGATCCCGCGCCCACTCGTGCCCACCGCCTACAAAAAAATCACGACGTACAACAACTACTACGAGTTCGGCACCGGCAAGGAAGATCCCGCCGACAACGCGCAGCAGTTCCAGACGCGCCCATGGACAGTGCGTGTCGACGGGCTGGTGAAGAAGCCGGCCGATTACGCGTTAGACGATTTCATCAAGCCGCATGCGCTCGAGGACCGCGTCTACCGTCACCGCTGCGTCGAGGCGTGGTCGATGGTGATTCCCTGGCAGGGATTTCCACTGCGCGACCTCATCGCCCGCGTCGAGCCGCAGCCGTCGGCCAAGTGGGTCGAGTTCACGACGAAATTCGATCCGGCACAGATGCCGGGCCAGCGTGACAACGTGCTCCCCTGGCCTTACATCGAGGCGCTGCGCATCGACGAGGCGAGCCACCCGCTGACGCTGCTCGCGACAGGACTCTATGGCCACGCGTTGCCCAACCAGAACGGGGCACCGCTGCGCACGGTCATCCCGTGGAAGTACGGCTTCAAGGGCACGAAGGCGATCGTCCGCATCCGCTTCACCGATGCGCAGCCGACCACGACCTGGAACGATGTCGCGCCTGACGAATACGGCTTCTACGGCAACGTCAACCCGGATGTCGATCACCCGCGATGGACGCAGCATAACGAGCGGGTCATCGGTGGCGGCTGGCGCCGCAAGCGGACGCTGATGTTCAACGGATATGCCGCTGAGGTCGCGTCGCTGTACACCGGCATGGACCTGCGGAAGTTCTTTTGAACGCGGCGGCATCGTCGAACGTTAGGCAGGCGCGGTCGTTCGCCAGCCGCGCGGCGACGCCGCTGGTCACGGGGCTCTGCATGCTGCCGCTGTTCTGGATTGCGTACGCGGCGGGGGACGACCGGCTCGGCGCGAACCCGATCCGCGAGATCGTCATCGAGACCGGGCTCTGGACGCTGCGCTTTCTCGCGCTGTCGCTGGCCGTCACGCCGCTGCGCCGGCTCACCGGGTGGAACGTGATCATCCGCCAGCGGCGGACGCTCGGGCTGGTCGCGTTCTTCTACGCCACGATCCACCTGTCGAGCTACCTCGGACTCGATCAGGCGTTCGTCTGGGACGACATCGTGCACGACGTGCTGAAGCATCGGTACACCTTCGTCGGCATGGCGACGTACCTGACGCTGCTCCCGCTCGCGCTCACGTCGACGAAGGCATCGATCCGGCGGCTCGGTGGACGGCGCTGGAACAGGCTGCACCGGCTGGTCTATCTCGCCGCGATCGGCGGAACCGTGCACTATCTTTGGTCAGTGAAGAAGGACACGACCAATCCACTGTTCTATCTTCTGCTCTTCGCTGCGCTGCTCGGGGTTCGACTCGCCTGGTGGTCACGGAAGCGCGCGGCTCAAACCAGTCCCGCGCTGATGGTGATCACCCCGACCAACTCCTGATGCTCGAGATCTATCTCGTCTGCGCGCCCGGCCTCGAAGGACTGACCGCTGCCGAAGCGAAGACACTCGGCCTCCGCGTGCGCGCGGTCGAGCCGGGGGGAGTGACCGTCGACGGCGAGATCGACGATGTCGTGCGAGCGAACATCGGTCTTCGCACGGCGAGCCGGGTGCTCGTCCGCATCGCCGCATTCAAGGTGACGGCATTTCACGAGCTCGAGCGGAGCGCGCGTCGCGTGGCGTGGGATCGCTTCATCGGCGCAGCTCCGGTTCGCGTCCGCGCGACGTGCCGCAAGTCAAAGCTCTATCACTCGGACGCGGTTGCCGAGCGCGTGCTCGGCGCCATCGAGCGGATCACTGGTACCGGCGACGCGCCCGCGGCGGCGCCCGCGCCGATGCGTGGCAGCGCTGTCGCGAAAGGTGGGAAGAAGGGAAAGGGCGCGGCGGCGATGGAGTCGCACTCGTTCATTCCCGCGGGAACGAACATCGCCGCACGGACCGTCGCCGCCCGCACTGCCGCGAAGCAGAGCATCGCGATTGCGGCAGCGAAGGCCGCAGCGCGCGTTGCCGACGAAGCAGCAGGACGCGCCGCACGGGAGGCGCACGCTGCAACGACTGATGCGACGGCGGGCGACAGCGCCGAGGCACGGGAGGAGCTCGACGAAGGCGTCGGCGCGCAGCTGGTAATCGTCCGTCTCTTTCGCGATGAGTGTACGATCAGCATCGACAGTTCGGGGGCGCTGCTGCACCGCCGTGGCTATCGTCAGGCGACGGCGAAGGCGCCACTCCGTGAGACACTCGCCGCCGCGATGCTGCTCGGTGCCGACTGGCGTGGTGACACGCCGCTGGTCGACCCACTCTGTGGCGCGGGCACCATCCCGATCGAGGCGGCGCTCATCGCGCGACGCATTGCGCCCGGTCGCACCCGCGCCGAGCGCAGAGAGTTTGCGGTCGCCGGCTGGCCAGAGCTTCCGCCCGGCGTCATCGAGCGGCAAGTCGCTGACGCGCGCGAGATCGAGCTGCCGGCGGCGCGGGTTCGGATCGCCGGCTCCGATCGTGATGCCGGCGCGATCGAGGCAGCGACCGCCAACGCCGCGCGCGCCGGTGTGAGCGCCGACGTCACCTTCATCAAGCGTCCGCTCAGCGCGGCGGAGCCGGTGGGCGACGCGCCCGGACTGCTCGTCGCGAACCCGCCGTACGGTGTGCGGTTGAACGAAG
>JBKJQR010000259.1:0-11544 GCA_046593895.1 Gemmatimonadaceae bacterium
TGATCACCCGTCAGGAGCTGACGGTCTACGCCTTCGTCGGGATCATCCTGCTGATCGGCATCGTCAAGAAGAACGCGATCATGATGATCGACTTCTCGCTGGAGACCGAGCGCACCGAGCACATGCCGGCGGCGCAGGCGATCGTCCACGCGGCAAAGGTGCGCTTCCGGCCGATCATGGTGACGACGGTCGCCGCGCTCGCCGGTACCCTCCCCATCGCGTTAGGCACGGGCGCCGGCGCCGAGGCGAGGCGCCCGCTCGGGATCGCGGTGGTCGGCGGGCTGGCGTTCTCGCAGCTGATCACGCTTTACATCACGCCAGTGATCTACACGTACCTCGATCGCTTCAACCGCCGGGTCGAGAAGACCCTGGCGCGCGCCGAGGCGCCGGTGGGGGCTGGCCTGGTGGATGCGCCCAGCCTCGCTGTGCGCAATGTCAGCGCGGGCGCGTGACATTCGGCCAAACCGCCGTTAGGTGACGCTGGACAGCCGCGGCGCGCGGACGTAATGTTTTCCCCCCCCCCCCCGCTGCTTTCGCGCTCGACCGGAGTGGCGCCTGTGGTAGCGAATGTGATTAGCCGACTCTCATCCCCCCCCCCCGCGTCTGCGCCGCGCCGCCATCTGCCGGATTCTGCTCGTCACCGCCACCGTGATTGCGGGCTGCAAGAGCGCGACTGATCCCGGGGCCGGGCAGGCGACGGGGTTGGTGATTGCGTCGGGCAACAAGCAGCAGGGCGTGGTCGGCGCCGCGCTCCCGGTTCCGATTGCGGTGAAGGTGATCGATGCGAAGGGACGCGCCGTCCCAAATCAGGCGGTCGAGTTCACGCCGCTGTCTGGCGGCGGGCACTTGAGCTCGACGAGCGCGACGACCAACGGGCAGGGCATCGCGACCGCGATCTGGACGCTCGGGGCCCTCGACCACGGCGCTGCAGCGTGTTGGCGCGAAGTACATCGACGTGCTGACCGGGCTTCCCGCAGGCGACGTCCTCTTCCGCGCAACGGCGATCGCCGGAGGAGTGGCCCGGGTGTTCCCGATCTCCGGCGACTACCAGACCGGTTTCGAGGCGCAGCGGCTGGCCGATTCGCTCGTCGTCGTGACCACCGACGCCTACACCAACGTCGTGCCTAACGTGACGGTCAGTTTCCAGGTGACATCTGGCGGGGGTAGTGTCAGCCCGGCCACGGCGACGTCCGATGCGAATGGTCGAGCGGCCACGGCGTTCACCGTCGGCGCATTCGGGGCGCCACAGACGGTACGTGCGTCGGCTGGCAGCGCCGCCTACACGTTCACCGCCCTCGTCAGGCGGACTCCCGACGGGACTTCGATCACGCTCGGCGGACGGCCCTACGCGCTGGCCGTGTCATCGCGCGATGTTGTCTACGTCGGGCGGCTCGACGCCAGCGCTCTCACCCGGTTCGATGGTCCGAGCCAAACCATTACTGGCACGAACGGTTGGATCGATTCCGACCGGAATCGCGTTCAACGCGAGCGGCACGAAGGCGTACGTCACAAACCAGTTGTCGAGCAACGTCGGCGAGGTCGATGTCGCGACGAACGTCCAGACTCGGACGATCGCGGTGACCGGCGATCCCTTTCAGGTCATCGTCTCCCCGGACGAAAAGCGCATCTACGTCACGACAAACGCTAACAATGTGTACGCGATCGACGTCGCCACTGGCGGCGTGATCGGACAGCTGGCAACGGGCGCGGCGGCCAACGGCTTGGCGATCAGTGCGGATGGCGCGACGCTGTACGTGTCGACCAGCGCTGGCGGTTCCGTGCTCGAGGTGAATACCGCGACGATGACGACAGTGCGGACATTCACGCCGGGCGGAACGACACAGGCGGTGGTGGTCGCGCGCGACGGCAGCGAGCTATATGTCGTGAGCGAAGAGGGCTTCCTGTACGCCTTCAACCTCGCGAGCGGCGCGCTGGTGGCGACCACCGACATGGGCGGACCGGGGCCGTTCGGAATGGCACTGACCCCCGGCGGGACGAAGCTCTATGTGACCGTCAGGCTGACCGGCGCCGTGCAGGTCGTCAGCCGCGCGACACACTCCATCGTCCGCAGCTACTTCGTCGACGGGCATCCGCGGCGAATCGGGTTCACCAGCGACGGGACGGCGGTCGTCGCGAACGAGGACGGCTACGTGACATGGCTGAGGTGAGTCGTGGCTTGCTGGCTATGACACTGCGATGAGGAACGCGGAAGGCTCCGACGAGGGACGACGGACGAGGGAGACGAGGGACGAGGGACGAGGGACGAGGGACGAGGGACGAGGCAGCTGCGGGACGGCTACGTCAGACGACGTATGTACCCGACGTTTCAGCGTCGTGATATTCGGGGCGTCGAATGGTACCCACGAATCGGACATTCTCCTGGAGACGACCAATGCGAATCGCCCTGCCTCTCATCATCCTCGCCAGTGCGGTGCTTGCCGCGACGGGGTGCAGCAGTGACTCGAACGCGCCCGACACGAGTCACGTCGGCAGTTACGCGCTCGAATCGGTGGACGCCGCGCGGTTGCCGGTCACGGTTTACGAGGATTCAACCTTCAAGGTGACGCTGACCCAGGGCGCGCTGGCGCTCAACGCCAACAACAGCTTTGTCGAGAGCGCCCGGCTTGAATTGATCTTGAATGGGCAGGCGGGGCCGCCGGAGAACATCAGCTGTGGCGGCAACTACCGGCGCAGCGGCGGCACGGTGACGCTGACCGTCACCGCGACCGCCGATTGCGATGCGGCCACGCTGACGGGGACACTGAGCGGCAACGTGCTTACCGTCAACGACCAGGGGACCGTGCTGGTCTTCCGACGTTAGGCACGCGACCGGCGTGCCTTACGGCGCGACTTCGTACCACTGGACGGTCGTTTCCTTCTCCGTCGCCCACTTCAGGTCCCACGCGTCGTGGAACAGCACGACGGCGTTGCCCTTGACGTCGTAGATCAGCGAACGGCCGCGGTCGCGCGAGACGCGCTCGATCTCGTCCTGCGGGCCGGTGACCCAGCGCGGTGACTTCCCGGCCATTCGCTCGAGCCGGCAGCGGACGCCGTACTCGTGCTCGAGGCGGTGGAGCATGACGTCGAACTGCAGCTGGCCGACCGCCCCGACGATCGGCGTCGGGCCAGCCGTGTCGGTCCGCGACGTGAAGAACACCTGTGCTGCGCCCTCCTCCGTCAGCTGGCGGAGGCCGGCGTCGAGCTGCTTGCGCTTGATCGGATCAATTAGTACCACTCGCGTAAAATGCTCGGGCGCGAACCGCGGGATTCCCTGGAACTCGACGCCATCGCGCTCCGACAGCGTGTCGCCGATGCGCAGGTTGCCGCGATCCATCACGCCGATCACGTCCCCGGGCCACGCTTCCTCGATCGCCGTCCGCTCGCGGGCGAGGAACTGCTGCGGCGAGGCGAGACGGATCGTCTTCGATGTCCGCGTCTGCTTGACGTCCATCCCCGCCTCGAACTTCCCCGAACAGACGCGAACAAAGGCGACACGATCGCGGTGCTTCGGATCCATGTTCGCCTGGATCTTGAAGACGAAACCGGTGAACGCCTCGTCGGTCGGCTCGATCAACCCGAGATTCGATTCCCGCGCCAGCGGCGCCGGTGCCAGCTCGAGAAACTCGCTGAGAAAGGTCTCGACGCCGAAGTTCGTCAGCGCACTCCCGAAAAACACCGGCGACAGCTCCCCCGACGCGATCGCGTCCTCGTCGAACGGGTGACCGGCCTCGTCGAGCAGCGCGATGTCGTGGAGCAGCGTGTCGTGCGCCTGGTCACCGAGCATCGCGCGCGTCTCCGGACTGTCGAGCGTCGCGACATGATCGCGCACCCGCGTCGCGCCGTGCTCCTCGTCGCGATCGAAGAGATGGATCTTCTGCTGCCGCCGGTCATAAACGCCGACGAACACATCGTCGCGCCGGATCGGCCAGGTCACCGCATGACACATGATGCCGAGATCGGCCTCGACATCGCTGATCAGCTTGAGCGGATCCTCGCCGACCCGGTCACACTTGTTGACGAAAGTGAAGATCGGCGTCCGCCGCCTCTTGCAGACCGCGAACAGCTGGCGCGTCCGATCCTCGACGCCACGGCGATTGTCGAGCAGCATCACCGCGCTGTCGGCCGCAACCAGCGTCCGGTACGTGTCCTCGGAAAAGTCTTCGTGCCCCGGCGTGTCGAGCAGGTTGACATGATAGCCCGCATACTCGAACTGCATCACGCTCGACGTCACCGAGATCCCGCGCTCGCGCTCGAGCTCCATCCAGTCCGACGTCGCATGCCGCTGCGCGCGCCGTCCCTTCACCGACCCGGCAAGATGAATCGCACCACCGTAAAGCAGGAGCTTTTCGGTGAGCGTCGTCTTGCCGGCATCCGGGTGCGAGATAATGGCAAACGTCCGCCGCTTGGCAATGGCCACGGCGAGCGCATGCTGGGTTGCGGTTTCGGTCATGAACGAGGGAGAAGGGACGAGAAACGTCGGCAGCGACAGGGCGCGGCCGACGTTCCTCGTTCAAGATAACCGAACTTCGGACGGACGAGGGACGAGTGAAGGACAAGGGACGTGGGAGGGCGCCGTCGCCTAAGGCGACGAGCGCAACGGAGGAAATCGGAACGCGGAAGGTGCCGACGAGGGACGAGGGACGAGAGAGGTGGCGCCCTTGTTCCTTGTGGCGTATGTCCCTCGTTGACGAGGGAGAACGAGGAACGAGGGAGAACGAGGAACGAGGGAGAACGAGGGACGAGCATCTCCTTTGTGCTTGTTCCGTCGTGTGCCGGGTCGGCGCACCGTACCAACGAGCTTTTGATGCCGCCGAAAGAGAATTGATGCGGGCCGGCGTGTCATTCATGCGTACTGTGGGGCATGAACACCGATGAGCGCGGACCAGCGGTCAGCGATGCGGATGAACCGGGCGGCGCGGACGACATACCGCGGGCTGCCGACCGCCAGGACCGCGATGCGAAGGTCGGCCGCGTCGCTGGCGAACCCACCGGTGCGAAGACGATCGATGCTCGTCGCGATGGCGCGCCGATCGAGCGAGTGACTGCATACAAGCTCGCGATCGCGTTAGGCCCGCTGGCGTGGGCCGATGCGGCGATCATGAAGCCCGAGCCACTGCTCTCCGACATCGCCCGTCAGCTCATCCGCGCCGTCGGATCGATCGCCGCCAACGTGGCAGAAGGCTACACACGCCGCTCGCCTCGCGATCGAATCCGATTCTACGAATACGCCCTCGGTTCAACCGAGGAAGCGGGCGCCTGGTACCTCACCGCGCGTTTCGTGCTCTCTCCGGAGACATTCGACGACCGCACCGATCGCCTAACGGCCATTCGCCGGCTCCTGCTCACGATGATCCGGAATGAACGCGCCGCCGAAGGTTGGAACTCCCCCCGCCGCAAGACCCCCTAAAGGGCGTCCCTCGTCCCTCGTCGGACAGTTCCTAGTCCCTCATCCCTCGTCCCCCGTCGCACAGTTCCTAGTCCCTCATCCCTCGTCCCCCGTCGGATCCTTCCGCGTTCCGCGTTCCTCGTTGCGCCCGTCGCGAAAGCGACGGCGCGTTCCTCGTTCCTCGTTCGTCCCTCAGTCCGGCCGCGCATCACCTCGTGGCCTGTCCGGTCTTTGCTCCCGCCCCGTCACTCGTGCTCTCTCTTCCACGTGCTGTACCAACGCGAACAGCCGGTTCTTCTCGAGCGGTAGTAGCAACTCCGCCAGCACCGACCGATACGAGCCCGCAAACGACGTCGGCGTGTCGCCCGGCCCTCGGTACAGCAGTATCGCTCCCCCCGGCAGCACCGGAATCCGCAACGCGCGCGCGTCCGTCCGCAGTGCCGACTGCGCGACGATCGCGATCAGTGGTGGTTGCGCCGATGCGAGGTCGATCGCTTCGGCGACATCACCGGTCAGCAGGGCGCGATGGCCGAGCGCGGTGAGCGACTGTGACAACCCTTCGAGAAGGGCTTCGTTCGCGCCAATGAGGATTATCGTCGACATCGATGCTGCGTTATTACCACGAGAGTCCCACGAGGCGCAAGACCGCCGCGGCGATCATGCCCTCGACTTCAACAGTCCTGCCTGCATCACCGTCGAATCCGGCGATCGCGCGACGCGACACGCTCGGGCGACGCTCACACATTGAAGCTTACGGTACCGTGCTCCCTGCGTACGGTGCGCCACATCACCCACGCAGCATCGACATCACGAACGATTCGAGGAGCCACAGCAGAAAGTAGGCAACCATCGGGGTGACGTCCATCATTCCGAGTGGTGGAATGATACCGCGCAGCGGGCGCATCACCGGATCCGTCAGCGCGAACGACCAGCGAACCCAGCGCGAGTGCGGCGAGATGCGGACCCAGCTCGCCACTACGCGAACCAGCAGCGCCAGCTTCAGCAGCGAGAACGTGTAGTGCAGCAGCAGCCGGACGATTGAGGCTGGCCCTGACATCGCGCTCAGATATCCGGTGGCGAGCTGGTCGTAGAGGAAACGGAGCACCGCGAGCACGATGATCCCACCGACGACCACCGCGACCAGCATCCACCACGGCGCGGCCTGCGGCATGCCGCCCGCGCGCACCACGCGTCGCTCCATCGGTGCGATCAGCGGGTCGACGACGCGCCGGAAAAACCGGGCGATCGGATTGAACGCGTTGATGCTTCGCGTGCGAACGAGCCAGTCGACGAGCGCGACAAGCGCGAGTACCAGCGCGATCGCGAACAGCACGTAGCCGAGGATGTGGATCGCGTAGGCGAACCAGGCAAGGAAGGTGATCACGCCGTGTAAGTTGTGCCGGCGTTGGCAGGGGCAGCAAGTAGCGCCGCCGACGCGAGCGTCGGCGGCGCCGAGGTCCCGCTGCGCTTACCGTTAGGCGCGCCGGCGACTCGAGCTGTTCGAGCCGTTCCGCTTCAGGCCATGGCGCCCACCGCCGAATGCGCTGAGCAGCTGCCGCGCGCCGTCGAGTGAGCCGAACGCCGTGCCGATGCCAATCACCGCGCTCCACTGCGGTGTAGCGCCGCTGAAGCCATGGCTCGTCTCGACGTTGAGCGAGAACGGGCCGGCGAGCGTGTAGGCGAGGCCAGCTGATACCGAGCGCCCGCGCCCGTACGTCGAGTCGGCCGCGCCGAGGTCGGTCGAATAGCCGGCGAGTAGCGAGACGCGATCGCCCATCTGGTAGCTCGCCGCGAGGTCGCCCCACCCGCTGGCGCCACCGTTGAACGCCGATTGCGCCGCAACGCTCGAGAGCGTCCGGCCAACATTGGCGTACACTCCGAGATTCTCCGACGCTGTGACTCCCGCGCCAACGCCAAGAGCCGTTCCGACCGTACCCGTTCCGAAACCAGTCGCCGCGTTCCCTACGGGAAGCGTTGCAGCGAGCGATATGTCGAGCGACGGCGACAGTCGCCCAGCGAACGCGCGCTCGTACTGCAGCGACAGCGGGACATCCGTCAGGCCGGAGTTGCTGCTTGCCGCATACACACCGGATGCCGGTTCCGTCGCGCGCGCGAAGGTCGGTTCGATCGATGCCGACCACCCTGGCGCGAGGCGCAGTTTGAGCAGTGCGCTCGCCGCTTCCTCACTTCGTCCTCCCGAGTAGCGGAGGCTGCCGACCGTGACGCCTGTTGAAATAGCCGGAGCATGCATTGCGCCGCTGTCTCCGCTTTGTGCGACAAGCGTGAGCGCGCGGGCGCACGATACCAGGGTGAACACGGCGGCGAGACAATGAACGCGGAATTGCGACATTGGGATTTGGCTGATGGTTGACCGGAAGATTCGTTATTCTGACTTCCTGCCGCGATCGCCGTCACTCGGAACTCGACCCTCCTCGTACATTTTCCGTTTATGAAATACTGGCTGGTCAAATCCGAGCCGTCGTCGTTCTCGTGGGACGACCTCTGGCGAGCGCCGAAGCGCTCCACCTCGTGGGAAGGCGTCCGGAATTATCAGGCGCGCAACTTCCTCCGCGACATGCGGAAGGGCGATCGGGTCTTCTTCTACCATTCGAGCGCCGAGCCTAACGCGATCATCGGGATCGCCGAAGTGGCGCGCGAGGCGTATCCCGACCCGACGCAGTTCGACCGGAAGAGCGAGATGCACGACCCGAAATCGAGTCGCGACGATCCCCGCTGGAGCACCGTCGACGTGAAAGCGGTTCGCGCCTTCGACCGCCCGGTCGAGCTCACCGCGCTGCGCAGCGTTGCCGGTCTCGAGAAGATGGAGCTGCTGCGCAAGGGCAGTCGCCTCTCCGTGAATTCCGTCACCGAAGACGAGTGGCGCATCGTCG
Organism: Gemmatimonadaceae bacterium; assembly: GCA_046593895.1. Taxonomy (GTDB): domain Bacteria; phylum Gemmatimonadota; class Gemmatimonadetes; order Gemmatimonadales; family Gemmatimonadaceae; genus JABFXC01. Next base: position 8,278 of record JBKJQR010000259.1, read on the forward strand.
CGGCGCTCGGCGGAATCAGTCCCGGCGGGGGCTGAACGCGTCCACCTCGATCTCGACCATCATCGCCGGGTCGATCAGCCGCGCCACCTCGACCATGGTCGTCGCCGGACGAATCGCCGAAAAAATCTCCCCGTGCGCGCGGCCGTACTCTTCCCACCGCCCGATATCGGTGACGAACATCCGCGTCCGCACCACCTCCGCCATCGTCGCGCCCGCTCGCTCCAGCACCTCGGCGACCGTCCGCAACGCCGCCAGCGTCTGCTGGTAGGGATCTCCACCGCCGATGACTCGCCCCGACGGGTCGGCGGCGGTCGTCCCGGCCACGTGAACCCAGTCACCCGCTCGCACCGCGCGCGAGTAGCCGACCAGCGGCTCCCACTTGCCCCCATTCGAGAAATTCTCTCGTGTCTCGCGACTGTCCCCCATGACGACCCCGGCCGCAAATTTTTTCTTGACATCCACCGCCAGAATGTTGTACGATAATGGGACAACAGAATGTTCGTGGTGATTTGCCGCTTCTTGCCGCCACGTAAAACAACGAGCTAAAACGCGACGCCCGGCGCTGAAACTCGCGCGGGCATTTTCTTGGGCCTGCACCTCGTGTGGAGTCAGAGATGGAGATGCGCTCGATCAGTCACCGCAGCGGCAGCGTCTCCGAATTCCGTTCATCGTAGCCGCTCTTTCATGAGCGGCTTTTTTTTGCCCTCGCCCCACGGCGAGCATCTTCGAGAGGAATAACGGATCATGCAGACACCGGTCGCCGTCCCCCAGCACTCGCCCCCCAGGGAGCCACATCCGCTCGATCTGGTCTCGCTTGGCAAGATCGTCCAGATCCGCGAAGTCCTCCTTCGCGCCGAAGCGGCCGGGCAGCGCGTGTTCCGCCTTGAGTCGGGAGACCCGAGCTTCAGCGTCGCACCGCACGTGCTCGATGCGATCGCGACGGCGGGACGCGCTGGCAAGACGCACTACATCCCGAACAACGGCATCCCGCAGCTACGTACCGCGCTCGCTGAAAAGGTGCGCGTCAAGAACGGACTCCGCGGCGTCATTGCCGACGACATCTTCGTGACGAACGGCGCGATGCACGCGCTGTTCGCGACTTTCGGCGCACTGCTCGAGCCGGGCGACGAGGTCATCATCCCCGATCCGATGTGGACGGAAGTCGCCGAGAACATCCGCCTCGCCGGCGGTGTTCCCGTCGGCGTCCCGATTCACGCCGCCGAAGGGTTCGAGTACACGCCGGCGCGCGTTGCCGCGGCGATCACTCCGCGCACCCGCGCGATCTTCGTCAACACCCCGCACAACCCGACCGGCGCCGTGCTGTCGCGCGAGACGCTGCAGGCACTGCTCGACATCGCCCGCGCGAACAAGCTCTGGATCGTCTCCGACGAAGCCTACGAGGACGTCCTCTTCGAGCCGGCGACGCACATCTCCATCGGCTCGCTCGCCGGCGACGACGCCGACGATGTCGTCACGATCTTCTCGTTCTCGAAGAGCCACGCGATGAGCGGGCTGCGCATCGGCTATGTCGTGACGCGCGCGGCGCTGCTTCAGGATCGCCTGCCAAAGCTGCTCCGCTGCACGATCAACGGCGTGAACAGCCTCGCCCAGTGGGGCGCGCTCGCCGCGATCACGGGACCGCAGGATCACCTGCCGCGCATGCGCGACGAGTACGTCGTCCGCCGCGACCTGCTCCTCGCCGCGCTCGACGGTATCGAGGGCGTTCATCCGTTCGTTCCCCGCGGCACCTTCTTCGCCTGGGCCGACCTCGACGAGTCGCTCTATGCCCGCCTTGGCGTTGACGACGCCGACGGCCTGTCGCGCGCGCTCGCCGCGCACGGGATCGGCAGCGCGCCGGGCGATGCCTTCGGCAACTCCTGCGCGAACGCGATCCGCTTCTCGTTCAGCGCCGACACGCAGATGATCCGCGAGGGAAGCGCCGCCCTTCGCCGCGCCCTCACCGGCGAGCTGCCGTTAGGCAGCGCCGGCGGTTCCGCGGCTGGCCACTCGCCGTCGTGAGCGAGGGCGGGCGAGGCGCACTCCGTGTCGCGTTAGGCGAGTACGACATCGGCTGGCACGACCCGGAGACCTCGCTCGCTCGCGCCGGCGACCTCGCCGCCGAGGCGGCGCGCGCCGGCGCCCGGTTGGTTGTACTGCCCGAGATGGCGACCACCGGCTTCACGATGGATATCAGCCAGGCGACCCCGCTCGCCGGCGGGCACTCGGCGCGGCTGGCGTCGATCGCGATCGAGAGCAGGACCTGGCTGATCGCCAGCGTCGCGGCGACCGAGGACGGATCGTCAGGCGCGACGAGCGCCGATCGGACCGGCGCCAGCGGTCGCGCGGTGAACGCCGCGCTGGTGATCGATCCCGCTGGGCGCATCGTCGCCACCTACAGAAAGCAGAAGCTGTTCGCGTTCGCCGGTGAGCATCAGCATTACTCGCCGGGCGACGGACCAGTAACGGTTACCATCGAAGGCGTTCGCATCGCGCCGCTTGTCTGCTACGACCTCCGATTTCCCGAGCTCTTTCGCGCCGTCGCCCGCGATGTGGACGCGTTCGTCCTCGTCGCCAACTGGCCGGCGGCGCGTCGTCCGCACTGGGACATTCTCACCCAGGCGCGCGCCATCGAGGACCAGGCCTACGTCGTCGCCGTGAACCGCGTCGGGAGCGGTGGCGGGATCGTCTACGACGGCGGCTCCGTCGCCTGGGATCCGTGGGGTGAACGGGTCGCCGAGACGAGGTCGCCTAACGGCACACGCCTCGTCGACCTCGACCCGAAGCGCGTCGCCGACGTCCGCCGCCAGTACCCGTTCCTCGCCGATCTCCAGGCGTAGCGGGTAGCTGAACCACAGAGAACGGCCGTGGCGGCCGGGGGCTCGGGACGTCGCGACCAGAACAGCCTTGGGGCACGCCAGGCGAGATCATCTCGCCTAACGCCCAAAAAGACCGGCAGCGCGCGCGCGACCGCGGACGTCAGATCACCGCAGCCGTTCTCGGTGGTTCAACCGGAACGACGGTAGTCGCAACCTGGAGCGCCGCGAGTAGCTGAACCACAGAGAACGGCCGCGGCGACGAAGGGCTCGGGACGTCGCGACCAGAACAGCCTTGAGGCACGCCGGGCGAGATCGTCTCGCCTCACGCCCAAAACGACCGGCAGCGCGCACGCGACCGTCAGATCACCGCGGCCGTTCTCGGTGGTTCAACCGGAACGACGGTAGTCGCAACCTGGAGCGCCGCGAGTAGCTGAACCACAGAGAACGGCCG
>JBKJQR010000300.1:0-7085 GCA_046593895.1 Gemmatimonadaceae bacterium
CGCCGGCCGCCGACCAGCACGTGCCCGTTCGCGATCAGCGTCGCCGCCTGGGTTCGCGAGATGTCGATTCGCTTCGCGATGAAGGTGTCGAGCCGTGCGCCCGCCTCGTCGTCCGCCGTCACGTCGAGGACGTGCTTCGCCGACTCACGCGTGGCGGGACCGTTAGCGGTCACTCGAGGATTGCCGGGTCGGGTCGCGTCGCGCTGTTTCGCCGTTCTTCAGCCCAGAGCACCAGCACCAGCAGCACGGCGCCGACGCTCACTGCCGAGTCGGCGACGTTGAACACCCAGAAGCGATGCTCGCCGATGCCGACGTCGATGAAGTCGACGACGCCGTGCATCCAGCGCACGCGGTCGATCAGGTTGCCGAACGCGCCTCCGCAGACCATGCCTAACGCGAGCAGCTTCCACCGCTCGGCGCTCGACGCCTGGTGCGCCATGCGGATGAGCACGACGAGGATCGCCAGCGCGAGCGCGGTGAAGATCCACCGCGAGGACTCGCCGACCGTCGTGCCGAATGCCGCGCCGCGGTTGAAGACGAGCGTGAAGCGCACCCAGCTCCCGATCACGTCACGCTGCATCCCGTAAACGAGATCGGCCATCGCCATCCGCTTGGTGACGTAGTCGGCGATGACGACGAGCACTGCGGTCAGCCAGAAGACCGGACGCCGCGTCGCGCTCAGGCGATCCCCCCGCGTTCAGCAATCGCGGTGACACTGCCGTCAACGCGCGCCGTGTCTGCTGCGCTGACGCGCCCGATCGCGTCCGAGGACGCGGCTGCCGCACGGGCCGCCGCGCGGTCCTCCTGCCAGAGCACGATCGCGAGCAGCGTCGCGCCGGTGGTGACCGCGACGTCGGCGACGTTGAACGTCGGCCAGCGCCAGCTCGCCCCGCCGAGGTCGATGAAGTCCACCACGCCGCGCGACGAACGCACACGGTCAAACAGGTTGCCGACCGCGCCGGCCGAGACGAGCGCCAGCGCGATCACGCGCCGCCGCTCGGTCACATCAGTTGCCCGATAGAGGCGCCAGAGAATCGCCAGCGCCGCAACGGTGAGCACGGAGAAGATGGGCCGCGAGTACGCACCGACATGGATCCCGAAGGCCGCACCGCGGTTGTAGACGAGCGTCAGACGCGCGACCTCCCCGATGACCGGGTGCGGAATGAGCGCGGGGGCGAGCGCCGCTGCGGCAATCGCCTTCGTCACGACGTCGACGAGGACGATGAGCACCGCGATCGGCCAGAACACGAAACCGTTAGGCAGCGTGACCGTCGCCGGCACGCCCTCGCCGCCGACGTCGAGCCGGTCCAGCTCAGCCACCCTTCTTGCCCTCTTCCTCGCGCTGCTTGCAGGCGAAGCAGAGCCGCGCGTGCGGCAGCGCGTCGAGACGGTCGTAGTCGATATCCTGGCCGCAGTTCTGACACTTGCCGTAGCTCTCGGGCGCGCGGTAGATCCGGCGCAGCGCTTCGTCGATGTGCCAGAGGAACCGACCCTCCTGGCTCGCGAAGAGGAACGCTTTCTCGCGCTCCATTGCCTCGGTCCCCTGATCCCCCATGTGGAAGGAGTAGCTGCTCAGGTCACCGTCGGAATCCTGCGACGTCTGCGTCATCAGGTCCTCGTGGTAGCCCAGTTCCTTCAGCACGCGCTTCCGCTCTTCGAGCAACCGCTTCTCGAAGTGCTGGAGCTGCTTCTTCGGCATCGGCTTCGACTTGCCGCTCTTTTCGCTCGTTGGCGTGGCCATGGTCACGAAATCCTGGTTAGGGCGATCCGCAGCTCGAGCCCATCGAGGTCGAGCGTCTGCGTCGCCGAATACTCACTTCCCGCTCCTTCGCCGATCGTAACCTCGCGGGCCAGCGTCTCGCCGGCGAGGTGATCGCGATATTCACGAATCGCACCGACAATGTCCGCGCTTCCATCCACCGCGAGCCGGATGCGATCGCTCACCGCGAGTCCGGCGTCCTTTCGCAACCGCTGCACCGCACTCACCGTCTCCCGCGCGATCCCCTCGGCGCGGAGCGCCGGGGTGATCGTCGCGTCGATCGCCGCGAAATAGCCGCCGCGCTCGCTCACCACGAGATCGCCTGACGCGCGCCTGACGATTGTCAGGTCGTCCGCGTCGAGGTAGCGCACCTGTCCGTCAACGTTGAGGTCGAGTGGATCGCCGCGCTCGAAGGCGAGCAGCGCCTCCGAACTCAGCGCAGCGACTTTCTGCGCCGCCAACGGCGTCGCCTTGCCAAACTTCTTCCCCAGCGTGCGGAAGTTGGGCTTCGCCTCGAGCGTGACCAGTGAATCGGCCGACGTCGCCAATTCGGCGCGCTTCACGTTCAACTCCGACTCGAGCAAAGGTAGCAGCTCGCGCACCTGTTCCATCTCCCCCGCCTTCACCACGCAGACGACGCGGCCCAGCGGCTGCCGAACCTTGCGGACGAGCGCGTTGCCGGTCTTCTGCGACGCGTCCTCCCGTGCCGCACGGCCGAGCGTCGCCAGCGTCCGCACCGCGTTCATTGCGTCTTCCAGTCCCGGCGCCGCCACCGACGACGGCGCGTCGACAAAGGGCGCGAGATGGACCGAGGTTCCGGTCAGCTCGCGATGCAGCCAGTCGCTGACGAACGGCGCAAAGGGCGCAAGCAGGCGGCAGGCGCCGACGAGCACCGTGTGCAGCGTCGCGAACGCCGCGCGGTTGTCCGCGGACTCGGTCTCGTAGAACCGTGCCCTGCTCTGCCTGACGTACCACTTCGATACGTCCTCGTCGACGAACGCCATCACCAGCCGCGCCGCTTCCGTCGCCTCGAAGCGCAGCATGTGCGCATCGCACATCAGCTGCACCGTCTCCAGCCGCGAGAGGATCCAGCGATCGATGACCGGCCGATCGCCCGGGGTCGGATCAGCGCTCGACGGCTCCCAACCGAAGTTCGCGTACTGCGCAAAGATCCCCGAATAGATGTTGCGCAGCGTCAGCAGAAAACTTCCCGCGGTGGCGCGCAGCTGCGCCTCGTCGAACATCCGCGGCGTCCAGATCTGGCTCGATGCGACGAGGAAGAGCCGGACGGCGTCGGCCCCGTGGCGGAGGATCACTTCCCCCGGCTTGACGATGTTGCCCTTCGACTTCGACATCTTCTGGCCGTTCGCGTCGAGCACCATGTCATTCACGACGACCGCGCGGTAGGGCGCGGCCTCGGTGCTCGTCATCCGCGTCCCCGGCGCGATGCCGTTGTTAGGCAGCGCGTCGCCGAGCCCCGTTGCAATCGCGAGGAGCGAGTAGAACCATCCGCGTGTCTGGTCCACGCCCTCGGCGATGAAGTCGGCTGGATAGTTCTGCTCGAACTGGTCGCGATTCTCGAAGGGGAAGTGCCACTGCGCAAAGGGCATCGAGCCCGAGTCGAACCAGGTATCGATTACTTCGCTGACGCGACGCATCGTCCCCGCGCAGCCGGGCTTCGCACACGGCCACGCGTACCCGTCGATGTGCGGCTTGTGCGGATCGAAATCGTCCGGCAGCGCGTTTCCGCTGCGCTGCGCGAGCGCCTCGTAGCTCCCGATCGCCTCGACGTGCGACACTTCGGCGTCGCAGATCCAGATCGGGAGCGGGGTGCCCCAGTACCGGTCGCGCGACAGCGTCCAGTCGATGTTGTTCGTCAGCCACTCGCCGAACCGGCCCGTCCCCGTCTCCGGCGGATGCCAATCGACGCGCGCGTTGCGGGCGAGCATCGCGTCGCGGTACGAGGTCGTCTTCACGAACCATGACGTCCGCGCGTACTGCAGCAGCGGCGTCCCACAGCGCCAGCAGTGTGGATACGAGTGCATCGCGTGCCCCGCCTTCCAGAGCACGTCGCGCCGCTTCAATTCCTCGATGATGATCGGGTCGGCTGCCTTCACCCCGAGCCCGCCAACGAGCGGGATCTCGGGTGGAAACTCGCCGCGGAGATTCACCGGCTGGAGGAACGCCAGCCCGTTGCGCTGCGCGGCCGCGTAATCGTCGGCGCCGAACGCCGGTGACATGTGCACGACGCCGGTGCCATCGCTTGCCGACACGAACGCCTCGGCGACGAACAGCTCGTGCGCACCGTTAGGCGGATAGTCAACCAGGTCGAGCGGGCGGGCGTAACGCCAGCCCGCCATTGCCGACCCCTCGAACGACGCGACCTCCTCCCACCGGTCGGCATGATCCTCGCCGAGCACGCCGGCAACGCGCGACGCGGCGAGCAGCACGGTGCGCTGGTCGCCCTGCCGCCGGCGCAGCTCGACGTACTGCAGGTCGGGATTCACCGCCAGCGCCGTATTCGACAGCAACGTCCACGGCGTCGTCGTCCAGACGAGCACGCGCCGCGTCGAGCGTCCATCCTCGCGCGTTGCCACCGGCCCATTGGCATCGACGATGTCGAGCGCGATGTAGAGGCTCGGGTCGTCGACGTCCTTGTAGCCCTGCGCGACCTCGTGACTCGAGAGCGCGGTGCCGCAGCGCGGGCAATAGGGCAGCACGCGGTGGCCACGATAGAGCAGGTTACGCTCGTGCAGCGTTGCCAGCGCCCACCACACGCTCTCGACGTACTCATGCGAGTACGTGACATACGGATGTTCGTAGTCGAGCCAGTAGCCGATCCGCTGCGACAGCTTCTCCCAGTCGGCGCGATAGCGCCAGACGCTCTCGCGCGACAGCTCGTTGAAGCGGGCGACCCCGACCTCCTCGATCTGCTGCTTGCCGCTGATGCCTAACGCCTTCTCGACCTCGATCTCGGCCGGCAGCCCCTGCGTGTCCCAGCCCGCCTTCCGCGAGACACGAAATCCCTTCATCGCGCGATGGCGGCAGAAGAGGTCCTTCACCGTGCGCGCGAACACGTGGTGGATACCGGGCAACCCGTTGGCGGTCGGCGGCCCTTCGAAGAACACGAACGATGGGCCATCCGCGCTCGCCGCCAGCGTCGCCTCGAAGAGCTGCTCGCTGTTCCAGGTCTCGAGCAACTCGCGCTCGAGGTCGTCCGCCGGCTTGTCGGCTGGCAGCAGGCGATAGCGCACGTCGGCCGGAGCCCCGGTCACAACCGCTCCATCACGCCGCGGACGACCGTCGTCAGTCGCGGCTCGGCGTCGTTGGCCACCGCGATGATCCGCTCGAACGTCGCCGGCTCGAGCGCGTCAGGCAGGCACATGTCGGTGATGATCGACAGCCCGAGGACGCGCATCCCGGCGTGGCGGGCGACGATCACCTCCGGCACCGTCGACATCCCGACCACGTCGGCGCCGCAGGCGCGCAGCATCCGGTACTCGGCCCGCGTCTCGAGGCTCGGGCCGGCGACCGCCGCATACACTCCCTCGCGGAGGGTGATCCCCTTCGCCAGTGCGACCTCGCGCGCCAGTGCCCGCAACTTCCCGTCGTACGGCATCGACATGTCGGGGAAGCGTTCGCCGAGCCGGTCATCGTTAGGCCCGACGAGCGGGCTGTCGCCGAGCAGGTTGAGATGGTCGGCGATCAGCATCAGGTCACCGGCCGCCCAGAGCGGGTTCATCCCGCCGCAGGCATTGCTGACCACCAGCGTCGTCGCGCCGAGCGCCCGCAGCACGCGCACCGGGAAGGTCACCTGCTGCAGCGTGTACCCCTCGTAGCGATGGAACCGTCCCTGCATCGCGATCACCGGCTTCCCGCCTAACGTTCCACAGAGCAGCCGGCCGGCATGCGTCTCGACCGTGGAGAGCGGAAAGCCGGGGATGTCGCGGTAGTCGATCGCCGCGTCGACCGTGATCTCGCGTCCGAGTGCGCCGAGCCCGCTGCCGAGCACCAGTGCGGTGACCGGCGTGCGCGCGAAGCGCGCGCGGACGACGCCCGCCGCGGCCTCGATTGCCTCGACGGTGTGCGCCGCGGCCGGCGATGCATGCGGGGAACTCTTTGCGCTGGTCGTCATTCTCTACGAATCGAAGCCTGCCGGTGGCGCCGGCGACTACTCCTTCATCAGCGAGTCGAGCCACGACGGCGTCGGCGCGGCAACGGTGCGCGGGGCGCCCTGCTCTTCGCCCGCACCGTTCGCCGACGGCCGCGGGGTCGCGGTCTCCGACGCCTGGATCTCGGCGAGCTGCCGCTCGACGAGTACGCGCAGCTGCGCGAGGTACGAGCGCCGCGCGCGCTCCAGCGTGTGCAGCTCGTCACGCAGGTCGCGCAGCTCGGCCTTCATCGTCTCCTGAAGACGCTCGGCCTCGGCTCGCGCCTCGCGGAGGATCAGCTGCGCCTCACGCTCCGCCTGCTCGCGGATCTCGGCGCGCAGCTGCTGCGCGCTGATCAGCGCGTCGTTGAGCGCCTTGTCGCGCTCGCGAAAGGCGCGGAGCTGCTCGGTGAATCCCTTCGACTTCGATTCGAGGTCCTGGTTGATCCGCGTCATGCGCTCGAGCTCATCGGCGGCCTGGCTGCGGAACTCCTCGACACGGGCCGGATCGTACCCGCGCATCGATCGCCCGAATTCAAACCGGCGGACGTCGAGCGGCGTGAGATGAAAGGTCTCGTCGATCATGTTCCCCTCGCTCCGAACAGGACGGTCCCAAGGCGGACAATCGTCGCGCCTTCTTCCACCGCGATCTCGTAATCTCCCGACATTCCCATCGACAGCTCGCGCGCCGCTGCATGTCCGGCGCGACGAACCGTTTCCAGCGCAGCCCGCGCGCCGCTGAACGTCGCGCGCAATACCGCCTCCGGCGCGTCGAACGGCGCCATCGTCATCACGCCCTGCACCAGCACGCCGTCGAGCGACGCGATGTGCTCGGCGGCCGCGAGCAATTCGCCCGGCTCGAACCCGCCCTTCGTTGCCTCGCCCGACACGTTCACCTGCACGAGCACCGGGATCGGCTGTCCCCGGTCCTCCCCGACGCCGGCCACCGCGTCGGCCAACCGCGTGCTGTCGATCGACTGCACGAGCGCGAAGCGATCGACTGCGCGCGCCTTGTTCCGCTGGAGGTGGCCGATGAGGTGCCACCGCAGCGAACCCGCAGCTTCATCCATCTTCGGCAACGCTTCCTGCACGCGGTTCTCGCCGACGTCGGTGATGCCGTGCTCACGCACGGCGTTCACCGCATCGATCCCGTGAGTCTTCGTCACTGCGACCAGT
>JBKJQR010000179.1:0-6121 GCA_046593895.1 Gemmatimonadaceae bacterium
GCCGATGACCACCGTATCCGCCGGAGCCATGACGTCGACGGCGGTCAGGAAGAACCACGAGGTAGTGGTGTACGCATACGCAAAGCCGTCCATATCTCGCGCGTGATTGCCGCTGCCGGGTGCGGTGATGAACGATGTCGTGTTGGCCCCGCTGTGATACGTCATGCGGCCGCTGTCGCCGCGGATGGAGACGCTGATGGCCAGATTGCGCCCCTGCACCACCGGGTCGTCGGCGCCCTTGACCCACGGCAGACGGATGCTGTCGCTCCAGATGTCCTGACCGACCGGAATCGTCACCGACGTCGCGCCGCCGAATGTCACCGGCGTCATCGCGTCCTTGACAATATTGCCCGCGTACTCCTGGAGGGCAATCGTCGCGGTGTCCAGGGTGAGCGGTAGGTTGCCAAAGACGTTCGACAACCGCACGCGCATGCGGTTGCCCCAGAGGTCGGGTTTGACGATCGAGCGAATGGTCTGGGTCGTAGCGCCGCGGGTATTGGCAGTGGGGAACGGGAACGCGAGGTCCGGTTGAATGTTTGCCTGCGCGAATCGCGCCGGCGCGGGCGCCATCGCTTGATTTTGCGGCACCGGCGCAACGTACTGGAAGAAGGCGGCTGGAGAGGTCGCCCAACTGGCCACCCAGTGCTCGCGACCGTCCGCGGCAGCACTGAGCGTCGGCCGGATTCCGAGCGTGGCCAGGTAGAGCAGGATGGCCGCTGACCTGCGAAGGAAACGCCGGATTCCGGCTGTGGATCGTCGTGCAGTCATCGTGAGTGCTCCTTGGCGGCCCTGCCACCGCTGCTACGGCTTCGGACGATAGATGATCAGCGATCCGTTCCGGCGTGCCGGAAGGATGGTCCCGTCGTCGATGAGATCCCCTCGAGGGCGGTGCCCTTGCCGGTGAGGTGGGTAGTGGCGGCGGTGTCCTGCGTGGAGTGTTCGCTCATGACGACAGCGGGCGCTGCGGCTTTGGCCAACCCGAAGTCGAGCAGCTTCGCACCCGCTTTCGTCAGCATGATGTTGAGCGGCTTGAGGTCGCGATGGACGATGCCGTGCTTGTGCGCGGCGCTCAGCGCATCGGCGATCTGGATGGCGATCGCCAGCGCGTCGTCGAGCGGCAGCGTTCCCTTTTTCAGCCGGTCGGCCAGCGTCTGCCCTTGCAGCAACTCCATCACGAGGTACGGCGTGTTGCCCTCGATGCCCACGTCGTGCAACGTGCAGATGTGCGGGTGCGTCAGTTGCGAGATGGCGCGGGCTTCGCGGTCGAAGCGGGCGCGCGATTGCGGGTCGCCGACGACATCCACGGGCAGTACCTTGATCGCCACGCTGCGATCGAGGCGGGTGTCGCGGGCGCGATAGACCTCGCCCATCCCGCCGGAGCCGAGCGGCGCGACGATTTCATAGGGGCCGAGGCGAGAACCGGGAGTGAGCGCGGTGGGAGGCAAGAGGGGCTAATGGTAACGCGAAGGGCGCGATGCCACCGCCGCTTCAGGCGGACAACGCGGTCATCAGGGGGAAGTGCTGCGCAAGCCAACCGCTCTGCCAGTACGGTTTAGCCACGGTGGTGGTCAGCGTACCGTCGGCACCGAGCACCTCCGGATACCACTCGCCCCATTTCCCGGCGCTCCAGCCGAACGGGTTCGACGGCGCGTGCACGAGGTGCGTCGTGTCCGTTGCCGCGGTGCGTTCACGCAGCCAGCGTTCGACCTCGAGGTCGACGAAGACCGCACTCGGCCCCGCCATCGTCATCGTGCGCCTGACGTCGTAGAGAAGCACTTCCGCGAGTCGGCCATAGCGAAGGGTGCCAAAGCTCTCGGAGAGGCCCGGACCTCGGTCGGCTGACGACGCCCACGGAAGACCGGCAGGGCGCGTTGCGTCCTGCAGAAAGAGCACCGGCGTCGATCGGAAGTCGGTGCCGTAACTGGACGCGCTTGAAGAAATCGTCCGTCGGCGCTACAGAAGTCTTCCCATGCTGAGCTTTTGTCTTTAGCCGCGACGCCGAGCGAATGGCGTAAATGGCACATCTTTAATGACTTGCACGTTGTGTCCAACGATGGCGTCGCGGGCACTTTGCTTGCACCAGGCGATTCATCGCATATAAGGTCACCGCTCTTGGCGCCCCGCTGCACGCTCGCGCTTTACCGGCGAGCCGGTGGTCTTGCGTCGTGCCGGTTCTCCCCGTCGTCGTCGCCGGAGTCACCGTCCTCGCCGCTGAACTGCTGTACCTGACATTTCGATTCGACACGCAGAGCCTGCTGCGATCCGACTCGAACTTCGCGCTCATCCTGGGATGGGCGCCGCAGTACCTGCGGTTGGCCACGACGATCGCAGTCCTGGCCGTGGTGGTGGCCGGACACGATCTTCTTCGCGGACTTGGCAGCATTTCAGTTCCTGACGGGCATCGCTGGCGGATCGCCCCACTCGCGGTGCACATGGCGCTCCTCTTGGCGTTCGCCACGCTGAGTAGGGCGCTGTTCGAACCGGGGGGATCGGCGGCGCCGTCGTACTTGGCGGTTCGAACGGTGGCGTGGTTCGCCGCTGCCGCCGGGACGCTTGGTGCGTGGAGCCTCGTCCTGTTTCCGATTGGCAACTGGCGCGCCGCCGCGAAGAACGCCGGCCTGAAGCTGGTCTGGGCGGCGCTCGCGGGCGGCGCGATCTGGGCAGCGGGATTCATCACCGAACGGCTCTGGAGCGCGCTTGCGCGCTACACCTTTGCGGTCGTCGAGTGGACGCTCGCGCTGATCTACCCGGCGACCGTCAGCGACACCGCACGGCTCGTCGTCGGGACGCCCACCTTCAAAGTCGCGATCTCGCCCGAGTGCTCAGGCTATGAGGGGATTGGCTTGATTGTCGGTTTCCTCAGCGTGTACCTCTGGCTATGCCGCCGCGAACTGAGATTCCCAGCGGCGCTCGTGCTGCTGCCCGTTGGCGCTGCGACGATCTGGATCGTCAATGCGCTGCGGATTGTCGCGCTCGTCGCGATCGGAACCTCCGGATGGCCGGCAATTGCGCGCGGCGGCTTTCATTCGCAGGCTGGCTGGATCGCCTTCAACATCATCGCGCTCGGTTTTGTCGGCATCACGATGCGGGGCGGATTCTTTCAGCGAACCCGCCACACACGCGCCGCTGTAGCCGAACCCGACAGAGCGACCGCCGCTTACCTTGGACCGTTCGCCGCGATCACGGGCACAGCGATGCTGACGGGCGCAGTCTCCGCGGGGTTTGATTGGCTGTATCCCGCGCGCATCATCGTGGTGGCCCTCGTGCTGTGGAGCTTCCGCAGGCAGTACACCGAGATGAAGTGGACGTGGTCGTGGCCAGCCATCGCGATTGGCGCGGTGACGTGTGCCATGTGGCTGGCCCTTGCGCCGGCCTCGCCGAGCGAGAAAGACACGTGGCCGGCCGCGTTGTCGACAGTCCCGTACTGGTGGGCGGCAGCGTGGCTGTCCGTGCGCGCGATCGGCTACGTGGTTGCGGCACCGCTCGTCGAGGAGCTCGCCTTTCGCGGGTTCCTGGGTCGGCGACTTCTCAGCCCGGATTTCCAGACGATTCCGGCCGGACGCTTTGTGTGGATGTCATTCGTGATTTCGTCGGTACTGTTTGGCGCGATGCACGGTGGCCTGTGGCTCGCCGGCACACTCTCCGGCATGGCGTTCGCGCTGGCGCTGTATCGGCGCGGCGCCATCGGCGACGCGGTGCAAGCACATGCGACGACCAATGGTCTGTTGATGATCTACGCGCTCTCAACAGGACACTGGTCGGCGTGGTCGTAACGTTGTGAGTCGTTGGAGGTTCGTCATGAATCAAGGAGACAGCATGCGCACACGGTGGATTCGTAACGCAGCGTACAGTGTGGGATTGGTGATCGTCATTGTGTCGTTCAGCGCATCGCCGCGCGCGGCGGGGCCCACGAACGCTCCGGAGATCGACGGTAGTGGGGTGTCCGCGGGCCTTGGCTTGCTGGCGGCCGGCGCGCTCATCGTCCGGTCACGAATGAAATCGAAGTAACAGCACATCGCCACTCGTTCGGGCCAGCATCCTCATTCTCCGAGCCCGGCGACGCGATCGGTAGATCGTTCAGAGAACGCACGACCCAATGGAAGCGCTACTCGCACGGGCGTCGGAAATCTACGCCGTCGACTACTTCGGCGCCATTATCATCGTCTCGCTGCTGGAGTGCATCGTTCCGCGTCGTGCCGCGGGCGATGCGCTCAAGCTCCGCTGGATGAGCAATTTCGGGATCGCCATTCTTGGCACCGTCATCATGAAGACGGTGTTCCCCGCCTTTGGTCTGCTCGGCGCCGCGCTGAGCCACCAGTACCGGATCGGACTATTGAACTCCCTCGCGCTACCCGACTGGCTGGGCGTCGTGATCACGGTGCTCGCCCTGGACCTCGTCGGCTACTCGCAGCACCGTCTACTGCACCGCGTCGACTGGCTGTGGCGAATCCATCGCACCCATCACAGCGACAACGCCTTCGATTTCTCCACCGGTGCTCGCTTCCATCCGCTCGAGGCGATCATCACCGGGGCGATTGGGTTTGGTGCAGTGATCGCACTCGGTGCGCCCCCCGCCTTTGTTTTCACGTCAACGCTGCTCGAAACGTTCAACGGGTTCCTGGAACATTCGAACATCCGGATGCCACGCCCGCTTGAACGGATGCTGCGGCTCGCCCTGGTCACCCCGGACATGCACCGGATTCACCACTCAAAAGAAGGCGGCGACAGCCGCACCAATTTCGGCGGCATTTTTCCGTGGTGGGATCGACTGTTCGGAACCTATCGCGCTCAGCCAACCGTCGGCCAAGACGCGGTGGTGTTCGGTGTCGACGGATTCGACGCACGCCGGCACCAAATGCTGCACTGGATGGTGGCCCATCCGTTTCTCCGCGAAGCCGCCCCGGCGAAGGCCCCCGGCAACGCGGTTGCGCCCGATCACAGCAAGTGGGTCGCGTAGTACGAGTGGCCTACGGAGCCTTGAAGTCGTCGGAGGGACAGCTTCGCCGGAGGCGACACTCCTCGTCTCGCGGGCACTGGGCGAGTCCTTCCACCAGTTCCATCACGGGCGCTGGAACCGCACTAGCCGATCCGCATCGTTGGCGACCGCTGGCAGCAGCACCTTGACCGCGACGTCACGATTGAGCTTGGTGTCGCGGGCCCGGTAAACCGCGCCCATCCCGCCTTCGCCGAGAGAGGAGAGAATCCGGTCGCCTCTGCGAGAGCGGCAAGGGACGGTCCTTGAGTATTGCGCCGACCACACCGGCCGAGGACTCGCCGGCAAATGCCAACTGCCCCGTCAGCATCTCGTAGACGACCGCGCCGAACGCCCAGAGGTCGCTGCGGGTGTCAGCGTCTCGCCCTTCCACCTGCTCGGGCGACATGTAATGCAGCGTGCCGAGAATAGTGCCCTTGCCGGTGAGATGCGTGGTAGCGGCAGTGTCCTGCGTCGAGTGGAAGTTCTGCGCGACGGCCGG
Source organism: Gemmatimonadaceae bacterium (assembly GCA_046593895.1). GTDB lineage: Bacteria > Gemmatimonadota > Gemmatimonadetes > Gemmatimonadales > Gemmatimonadaceae > JABFXC01. The sequence goes on from JBKJQR010000179.1 coordinate 5,475, forward strand.
CGCAGCGACCTTGGCCAGCCAGAAGTCGAGCAACTTCGCGTGCGGCAGCACACCCTTCTTCAGCCGCTCGGCCAGCGTCTGCCTTGCAGCAACTCCATCACGAGGTACGGCGTGTTGCCCTCGATGCCAACGTCGTGCAACGTGCAGATGTGCGGGTGCGTCAGTTGCGAGATGGCGCGGGCTTCGCGGTCGAAGCGGGCGCGCGATTGCGGGTCGCCGACAACGTCAGCGTGCAGCACCTTGATGGCGACGATGCGATCAAGACGGGTATCTATGGCGCGATAAACCTCGCCCATCCCGCCGGAGCCGAGCGGCGCGACGATTTCATAGGGACCGAGGCGAGAACCGGCAGTGAGCGTGGTGGGCGGCGAGAGGGGCTAATGGTAACGCGAAGGGCGCGATGCCACCGCCGCTTCTCTCACGCTGACACCAAAGCGGCCTGGGTCATCTCACGAGGTGCCTGCTGAAGACCTTCCGCAGTGTGACGGCTGGAGGCGCCGAGCCGGCGGGCGCCGCAGTGTGCCAGCGACGAGTCGATGATGCACGGCGAGCCCGCCGATCACGCTACTCCGCCACGCCCGCGCCGCGAGAAATGACTGAATGTCGAGCGCGGCCGCGAACAGAGGATTCACAGTCTCGTCCGATGA
>JBKJQR010000224.1:0-5495 GCA_046593895.1 Gemmatimonadaceae bacterium
CTTCGCGGTCCCCGCGCATCACTGGTGGGACAACGTTGGCTTCACGTGAAGCACGATGTTGCTCTTCCGGGATGAAGAGCACGTTGATCGATGGTGCGCAGCGCGCGATCTACCTCGCGGGGCCACGATCACGCCCCAGCAAACATGGCGACTTGCGGACGGGTGGTATAGGAACAAGGTGAAGCCAGACTGGCGCCGACACACGCTGGAAGACACCGAGGCGCTGCTCGGCTCAATCGGCCTGACCAGTGCGTTCTGGAATCTGCGCGCCTGAATGCGCGCGCCGCGTACAACCAGCTCAAGCGTTAGGCTGAGACCAACCGCTGCGGACAAGCGGGAGGGCCAAACCGCTCAGCCTCATCTTCCTACGGTCGAACCGCAACCGCACCGGGACAGCTGCCTAACGTGCAACACGCGCTCGCCGCTCAGTGTGTCCTCGGCCGGAGCAGTCCCCCCGCCTCCGCCGCCGAGATGGAACCACCGGCCAGCGTGAGTGCGCGCGCGAGGGCCGGGTCTCTGTTCGCCGCCAGATCCTCCGCCGATGGGAGAATCTGTTCGTCCGGGATGACACCGATCCCCTCGAGACGACCGCCATCCGCCATCACCAGATCGGCATCCGTGATGTTGAAACCGTAGAACACCATCGTCTGCGTGCCGAGCGAGAATCCGTGATATCGGGCGCGCATCACCGCGCCGGCCGTCCGATCGCCGAGCACGCGGCCGCGCGACGTGAGCTGCACGACGCGTGCGACGACTTCGGAAGCAGACGCCGATCGACTGTCGACGAGGACGATCAGCTGCCCGGTGAATGCGTTATCGCCAGAGCCCTTGGCGATCAGGGGAACCTGCTTCCGCCGTTCCTGCTGGGTGCCGACGATCACGCTGTCGCGACTGAGCTGTCCAACGAGCGCACGCAGTATGGACACCGGCCCGCCGCTGTTGCCGCGCAGGTCGAGGACGAGGGTCTTTCGCTGGCGCGCGCGCTTGACGGCGTACCGGATGTCGGCTTCGCTGACCGCGAACGTCGGGAGCTTCCAGACGAGGATATCGGTGCCGTACGTGAGGACTTCCGAACGCCGCTCGTCCTCTGCTTTCTCGGCGTCCCGAATCAGCCGGGCGATGTCTTCGCCGCCGTCCTGGCCGGTGAGGTCGAGGATGTTCTTGCGTTCGTGCACTTTCGCCGCGAGCGCGAGCGTACGCGAAGTGCCTTGGCGCGAAACGACCACGACGCGCAGTGCCGGCTGCGGCATGAGCAATCGGTACAGGTAGAGCAGCTGCCACAGGTTGTCGCGCGTCGGCGAAAAGCCGTTGACGCTCAGCAGTCTGTCACCGGGACGCACACCCTGCTGCTCCGCGTCGCTCCCCGACGCAACCTCGAGCACGAAGCAGGAGTCGCCGATGATTGCCATGTCCCAGCCGTACTCTGCCCACACCGTCCGCTGTGGCGGAACAAAGAATGTGTGGGAGTCGTGCATGTCGAGCGCGAACTGCGCCACAGCGGCGAATGCCCGTTCAATTGCCGTCGCCGCGCGGATACGTGCGGCCGCCGTGTCGTATTCCGCCGCCAGATCGAAGCCGTGAAAGGTGGAATCGTAGTAGGTCGACGAGATTTCGTCGCGCGCGTGCTCGAGCATCGACTCGACGCGGTGGCGATCGAACGAGTCCAGCGTCTGCGCCGTGGCCGGCGATGGCACGGCTGTCCAGAGGACAGCGCAGCATATCGTTAGGCAAATTGTTCTTGTCATGTTACCGCCGTCGTCGGAGAGCCGACAATTCGGGAACGCGGTCGCGTCGCGCGCGCCCGATATGTACGCCACGGGCGGTATGCGGGCTAGACCTCGCGAGGGCGGAACCCGTCGGGTGACCGACGCTCAGCTGTGAACGACCGGCGGCCGGCGCGTCAGGCGCGCGCCGCCGGTGAGTGCGCGGCCGCCGGATAATCCGTATATCCGTCGGAAAACCCCTTCGGTCCTGGTGCGTAGAAGGTCGCGGGGTTCGGTGCCGAAAGCGGGACGTTGTTGCGCAGTCGCTCGACGAGGTCAGGGTTGGCGATGAATGGCCGGCTCATCGAGACGAGGTCCGCCTTCCCGCTCGACAGTGCCTGATCGATGTCGGGAAGCGTGGTGTAGTTCCCGCTGGAGATGTAGGTGTTGGTGAAGACGCGCCGAATCGCGGTGACTGTCGTCGCGGCCGCGGCGAGCCCGGCGAGGCGCGAGTGATCGACGAGATGAACGTAGACGATGCCGATCTTCTGCAGCTCCGCGGCGAGGTAGCTGTATGCCTCGTCGGTTTCTGGGTAGTGCGCCATGTCGTTGAAGGTGCTCCACGGCGACAGCCGGATCCCGGTGCGATCGGCGCCGATCGCATCAGCGACAGCGCGCGCAACCTCGATGACGAAGCGGGCGCGGTTCTGCACGCTGCCGCCGTAGGCATCGGTGCGCTGGTTGGTGCGCGGATGGAGGAACTGCTCCAGGAGATACCCGTTGGCGCCGTGCAGCTCGATGCCGTCAAAGCCCGCTTCGAGACCCAACTTCGCGCTGTTGACGAATTCGTCACGGACCTTCTTCAGGTCGATCGACGAGAGCGCCTTCGGCGTGCCGTTAGGCTTCATCTGCTGCTGGTCGGTCCACATGTCACCGGCGGCGGCAATCGCCGACGGAGCGACGCCCTCCGCGCCCGTCGGCAGGTTGAGCTCGTGGAAGATCCGGCCGACGTGCATGAGCTGGATATAGACGTGACCACCCGCGCTGTGAACCGCGTCCGTCGTCAGCCGCCACCCCCGGACCTGTTCCTGGTCGAAGAGACCAGGGATACGGGCATAGCCCAGTCCATCCGGGCCCGGAGCGGTGCCCTCGGTGATGATCAGGCCCGCGGCCGCGCGCTGGCGGTAGTATTCGGCCATCATTGCGTTCGGGATGTTGCCGAGGGCGCGACTGCGCGTCATCGGGCCCATCACCAGTCGGTTACTAAGGGTGATCCTGCCCAGCGTCGCGGGCTCGAAGGCTTTCGTCATTGCAGTGCGCGGTCCTGTCGTTGCGGAGAGAGTCGTACGTCCACGAGATGGAATAACGCGCGCGGGGAAACGGTTCCCCGGCGCGCGGCGCGTGGGCGCAGGCCGGGCCCGGTATTTCCCGACCGAGCAGCGCGCGTGATGCCCGAGGTGGCGCCTAACGGGGAACAAAGCGGGCGTCGCGGTCGCTTCCCCTGAGTGCGGCCCGTCAACGCCGCTGATCTTTGTCCCCTTCCCTCTGAATACATGCCGACCTCACCGATCGACGCACCTCCCCGCACCGCGACGAGCAAGCGGACCGCCACCGGGTACGCCGCACTGGCCGCGAAAGCGCCACTGACTCCCTTCACCTTCGAGCGGCGCGAGCCGGGGGAGCACGACGTCGCGATCGACATCCACTTTTGCGGGGTCTGTCACTCGGACATTCACCAGGCGCGCGACGAGTGGGGCGGCTCGATCTTCCCGATGGTGCCAGGCCACGAGATCACGGGCGTGGTACGCGCGGTCGGCGCAAAGGTGACGACGCACAACGCTGGCGATCGCGTCGGCGTCGGCTGCCTGGTGAACTCGGACCGCAGTTGCCCGCAATGCAAGCGCGACCTCGAGCAGTACTGCACGAGCGCAGTGCCGACCTACAACGGGCGCGATCGCGACGGGACGCCGACGATGGGCGGATATTCGAGCAGCGTGGTGGTCGACGAACATTTCGTGCTGCGGATTCCGGACCGGCTGCCGCTCGACGCGGCGGCGCCGCTGTTGTGCGCGGGGATCACGCTGTATTCCCCGCTCCGGCACTGGGGCGCCGGCCCGGGCAAGAACGTCGCGATTGTCGGGCTGGGCGGGCTCGGCCACATGGGGGTCAAGCTCGCGCACGCGATGGGTGCGACGACGACAGTACTCAGTCATTCATTGTCGAAGCGCGACGACGGGCTGGCGATGGGCGCCGATCACTTTTACGCGACGTCGGACGCAGCGACGTTCACGAAGCTCCGCGGGAGCTTCGACCTGATCATCAACACCGTGTCGGCGGAGCTGGACTGGAACGCGTATCTGTCGCTGCTCGCGCTCGATGGATCGATGGTGGTCGTCGGCGCGCCGGAGAAGCCGGCGCCGGTCGCCGCGTTCGCGCTGATCGGCGCGCGCCGCAGCCTCGCGGGCTCGGGGATCGGGGGGATCAAGGAGACGCAGGAGATGCTCGACTTCTGCAGCGAGCGCGGCATCGTGCCCGACATCGAGCTGACGTCGATCGATCGGGTGAATGAGGCGTGGGAGCGGGTGATGCGGAGCGACGTGCGCTACCGCTTCGTAATCGACATGGCGACGTTAGGCACGTCGTAACCAGCCGCACCAGCGGTGGCCTGCGGGAACATGCACCGCGCGCTCGACCGCAGCCGTTGGTCGCGCGCGAAACGCTTGCACCGGTCGCCGGCGCGGTGACGGGACGGTGATCTTCGCATGGTCGGCGCAGAGCACACCAGAATCGGCCGCGCCTGGACTCCAGCGCGCGGCCGATTCCCGGAATCGTCGTTAGCGCATCCGTTGGACAGTGATGCGTGCCACTGGAAACTTCCAGCCGTGAAGCCTAACGCTCAGGTCACCGACACCTTGAATATTGGGGTGCACGGCAATGACGTCCGCGGTTGCGACGCGACCGTTGCCATCGGGTGGTGCCGTAACGGGACCAGCCGCCTGGCATGGATCGACGATCTGGCTGAATCGTTCATTATTCTGCTCGGTTCCGGCATCCCACGCGCCAACGAGGTGCGTCTCCGGCTCGAAGCCACCAGGAAGCTTTACCCCGCTGAGCCCTGTGAAGCCGTCGTTGGTGCAGATGATCATCACCGCAACCGAGAGTCGGTTGGCGTTGGCCGACGCGCCGATCGTGTACGTCCGGGATCTCGGAAAAGGGGCGGCGCCCCCGATGCGGTTGATCGGACCCTGTGTCGAAATCGCCTGGAAGACGCCCGGTGCCGCGGAAAGCTCGCTGACAGCCGTCGTTTCGTCTCCATCTTCTGCGATCTTCCTGATGCCTTCCGACGCCCGGCTGCCGACCTTCCACACGCTGGCCGATTTGGTATGCGTCGCGATGACACCGGGTGAGAAGACCTGACCCGTCGTCATGTTCTCGATCGTTACCTGATACTGATGCTCGGCTGACGTGCTCGCCGGCGCTACTCCCACCGACGGGCTAATCTCCGACGCTGCATTGTCAACGACCGGGCGGGATATACCGGTGCCGTCCGCGCAGGCTGCCATGATGAAAACGGAAATCGGAAGCAGATAGTGATAGCGCCGCATTGTGTCTCCTTGCTGTGAGGTGGAAGGGCCAGTGGTGAAAGATGTTGCAGTCTTCGATTGCACTTGCTTCACGTTGTTCGTCATTTCCACACCGCGATGTCGCTCAACGTCTTGCGCGAAAGGTCCGGGACCCGCGCGTTGTGCGCCGGATAGCCAACTGGCATGACCAGGAACGCTTTCTCATTCG
>JBKJQR010000254.1:0-4229 GCA_046593895.1 Gemmatimonadaceae bacterium
CGTTGTTCGCGTGGCTATGCTGCCGGCCGACGACCGGGCCCTTCCCGCACAATTCACATCGCTTCGCCATAAATACTCAACTTTCCTGAGAACAAACGCTGATTATACCTGCCCGTCAGCGGGGCGATCAAGCGTGATGCCCCACACCGCCTCTTCCAGCCGTCGCAGCGGTCGTCGTTCAGCAGGGAAGCGGTTTCGAAGGTGGCGGGATCCCGGTGTGCGCACATATTGCGTCGCCTGAGCGTCAGACCTCGGCAATTCCGCTACACACGTCCGTCTCCTTACGCGGACAAGCTGACGTTCGCGCAGGTAGAACCGTCCGGGGCGGTCAGGCGTCTAAGGGATTACTAGATTTTGAACAACTGGTTGACAGTGATCACACGAACAGCACAAATAGCGCACGGACAACATGTTGCGGCAACGGACGCGGACAGCTGCGAACAAATGCGCCGAAATCAGGGTTCATTTTCATTGAGCGATTCGACCGGAGAGAGCGACGGCTCGACCGCTTGCAATAGGACTCTAGTTCAGTATAGTCTTGGCGCTTCATTTGCATAGACACTCGGCAATCTTAAGCGTTGGCGGCCCGGCTGGACCGGGACGGAAGGAGCGGCGGTCATGAAGAACACACAGAAGAAGGTAGCGGCGCCGGTAGAGACCGGGTCCCGTTATTCCGACCTGAAGACGATGCTCGACGATCGGCGTCGCGAGCTGCAGGCTGAAGTCCAGGGCAAGATGCGCGGCGTGCGCGAAGAAGGCTCGTGGGGCGGCAAGCTGAACGAAGTGCTCGACGCGGTCGAGAGCGCCGAAGCCGACATCCAGGAAGAGTTGGAGTTCGCCCTCGTCCAGATGAAGTCTGAGACGCTCAACAAGGTGAACGACGCTCTGGTGCGCCTCGAGCAGGGGAACTACGGCAACTGCTTCGACTGCGGCGAAGAAATCGCGGAAAAGCGCCTCCGGGCGCTGCCCTTCGCGGTCCGCTGTAAGGACTGCGAAGAGGCCAGGGAGACCGCCGAGCAGCGCGAGCGTCAGCTGACGGCGCGCCGCGGCACGAGCTCGCTCTTCCTGGACATGTAAGAGTTCGGCGTCCCAACGATTCGGGGCTCCGCCGGTGGCGGAGCCCATCTCCTCCCCACCGGCGCATCCCATTTCAAAATCCGGTCATCTAATCATCGGGTCATCGTCTTGCGGCGTCTAAGTGATCAAGTAACCCGATAACCCGATAACCCGATAAAGTGAGGTCGCGGTGAGCGATCAACTCGAGAACCTCAAGACCGAGGACGTCTCCGTCGGCGATCGGCCGCTCAATATTCCGTCCGAGCTGCCGATTCTGCCGCTGCGGGACACGGTCCTGTTTCCTAATTCGTTCATGCCTCTCGCCGTCGCGCGCGAGAGCTCGGTCCGGTTGATCGACGACGCGATCGCCAACGGCAAGCTGATCGCGGTGTTCACCCAGCGCGACGCAGCGATCGACGAGCCGGCGCAGGCCGACCTCTACCCGGTCGGCACGGCGACGCATATCCACAAGATGTTCAAGCTGCCCGACGGCAGTCTCCGCCTCATCGTCCAGGGGCTCGCGCGACTGACGCTGGAAGAAGTCGTGTCGACCCAGCCCTACCTCCGCGCCCGCGTCAGCGCCGCCACCGAAGGTACCAACGACGACGACCGGCTCGAGATCGACGCCCTGGCGCGCAACATCAAGACGAACTTCCAGCAGGTCGTTTCGCTCTCGCCGCTGCTGTCCGACGACCTGCAGACGCTCGCCATGAACATCACCGAGCCGGGCCGGCTGGCCGACTTCATCGCCTCGTCGTTGTCGACGATCAGCACCGGCGTGAAGCAGGAGGTGCTCGAGACGCTCGACATCCGCGCCCGCATGGACAACCTCAACCGGATCCTGATCAAGGAGCTCGAAGTGCTCGAGCTCGGATCGAAGATCCAGTCGCAGGTCCAGTCCGAGGTCGGCAAGAACCAGCGCGAGTACTTCCTGCGCGAACAGATGAAGGCGATCCAGAAGGAGCTCGGCGAAGGCGACGATCAGACCAAGGAGATCGAGGAGATCGCCGAGAAGATCGAGGCCGCCGGCATGCCGGAGCTGGTCAAGAAAGAAGCGCTGCGCGAGCTCGATCGCCTGTCCAAGATGCCGGTCGCGGCCGCTGAGTACACCGTGTCGCGCACCTATCTCGACTGGCTCGTGATGCTGCCGTGGGCGAAGCGGACGGAAGAGGTCATCGATCTCGCCAAGACGCTGCAGGTGCTGAACGCGGATCACTCGGGGCTCGAGAAGGCGAAGGACCGGATCATCGAGTACCTCGCCGTCCGCAAGCTCAACCCCGACGTCAAGGGGCCGATCCTGTGCTTCGTCGGCCCTCCGGGCGTCGGCAAGACCTCGCTGGCGCGCTCGATCGCCGAGTCGCTCGGCCGCAAGTTCGTCCGCGTGTCGCTCGGCGGCATGCGTGACGAGGCCGAGATCCGGGGGCACCGGCGGACGTACATCGGCGCCCTTCCGGGACAGGTGATCCAGGGGCTGCGGCGCGCCGAGTCGAAGAACCCGGTGTTCATCCTCGACGAGATCGACAAGCTTGGCTCCGACTTCCGGGGCGACCCCTCGTCGGCGCTGCTCGAGGTGCTCGATCCGGAGCAGAACAACACGTTCCGCGATCACTACCTCGACGTGCCGTTCGATCTCTCGGAAGTGCTCTTCATCACGACTGCGAACGTCCTCGATCCCATTCCGGCGGCGTTGCGCGACCGTATGGAAGTGCTCGAGATCGCCGGCTACACCGAGGAAGAGAAGCTGACGATCGCGACCGATCACCTGATGGACAAGCAGGTGAAGAACAACGGTCTCACCGCCGATTACATCCATTTCACACCGGACGCGCTGCGGCAGGTGATTCGCGGATACACGCGGGAGGCGGGCGTCCGCAATCTCGAGCGCGAGATTGGCTCCCTCTGCCGGAAGGTGGCGCGGCGCCGCGCGGAAGGCAACGAGACGCCGATCGAGATCACGCCAGACGTCGTCGTGGAGATGCTCGGCGCGCCGAAGTTCCTCGACGAGGAGATGGAAGAGCGCACGAAGGATCCGGGCGTGGCGATTGGCCTGGCATGGACCGCGGCCGGCGGCGAGGTGCTGTTCATCGAAGCGTCGAAGATGGCGGGCGGCGGATCGCTGACCCTGACCGGCCAGCTCGGCGAGGTGATGAAGGAGTCGGCGCGCGCCGCCCTCTCGTGGCTGCGCGCCCACGCCAAGACCTACGGCATCGATCCGGACTTCTTCGCCAAGGCCGAAATGCACGTCCACGTCCCGGCCGGCGCGATTCCGAAGGACGGCCCGTCGGCCGGCGTGACGATGGCGACGGCGATGGCCTCGGCGCTGACCGGGCGCCCGGTCCGCGGCGACATCGCAATGACCGGCGAGATTACCCTGTCGGGGCGAGTGCTGCCGATCGGCGGCGTCAAGGAGAAGGTGCTCGCGGCGCGCCGCCTCGGGATCCACGAGGTGATCGTGCCGAAACAGAACGCCAAGAACATCAACGAGGACCTGACGCCGGAGCTGCGCGAGGGGCTTACCGTCCACCTCGTCTCGACGATCGAAGAGGTGTTGGCGCTGGCGCTCCAGCCGGTGGGCTCGGACGTTCGCCCGGCCAGGAAACCTGCGCGGCCCGCGGGCCAGGTGGCCGCGCCCGGGCATTGACGGTCGTCTACTCGGCCCGGTATCAGATCGATATCGGGCCGCACGTGTTTCCGACCCGCAAGTACGCGCTGGTGCACCGCCGGCTCCTCGACGCCGGCGTGATCCAGCCCTCCGACGGCATCGAGCCCGAACCTGCCAGCTGGGACGATCTCGCGTTCGTCCACACGTCCGAATATCTCGTCAAGATGCGCGACGGGACGCTGTCGCCGGAAGACACCGCGCAGCTCGAGCTGCCGTGGTCGCGGGAAATGGTTGAGGGCTTCCGCCTGATGACCGGGGGTACCGTCAGAGCCGCGTTGCTCGCCTGCCGCTCGACAAACCGGAATCGAACGCAGAGACCGCAGAGCACGCAGAGCCAAGAATTCTCTGCGGACTCTGCGAGCTCTGCGTTCCACGTCGTGTGTCACATCGGCGGCGGGCTGCATCACGCGTTTCCGAATCACGGCGAAGGCTTCTGTCCCTTCAACGACGTCGCCGTCGCCGCGCGCGCGCTCCAGGCGCGGGGGATCGAGCGCATCGCGATCGTGGATCT
>JBKJQR010000272.1:0-5234 GCA_046593895.1 Gemmatimonadaceae bacterium
CTGGACGCTCTGAGCGCGCGCGAGCGCGCGCGTAAGCAGGGCAAGCGCGCCGTATGGCCCGAACCAGCGCGTGAGGCTATCGACGACGCGCCCGCAGACGCGGTCGATGGCAGCGAGCAGAGCGGCGTCATCGTTCGCCGCGGGAAGTTCGCGCGCGACAAGCCGGCGCACCGCTTGGCGCGAAGGTTCAGACGGCAACGAGGCTGCATGCGCGGGTTGCGCCACGAGTCCGGCGAAATGGTCCGTTCGGGCGAAGCCAGGCGCGACGTCGGCGTGCCGGCCAGCCAGCACACAATCGCTGGCCCCCATCTGGAGAACCTACCACAAGGGCCGGCGCTGTGTATTAGAAGGGTCATACTAGAATCGTTGCCGCCGCCGAAGCCGCGATGCGGGGACTAAACGTCTGAAGTCAGGCCCCGTGCGCGTCGGCATATGGGCGCCGCCACGGGTCGTGGCCGGACACGCGATCCGCGGTCTAGCGTTAGGCAGAACAGCCCCGGTCGCGAGCGCGGCCGGGGCTGTCCCGTGATTCGTTGGCGCGGGTCAGCCGCGCATCACTCGCTCAGAATGCGTAGCGAAGCCCAAGCTGCATCTGGAACTGACTGGTCAGGAAGCTGTCCGGTGTCGCCTGGCCGAAGGCGGTGTTGACCCGATAGCGAAACTGCGGCGAACCGCTCAGCGTGCTGAACGCCGTCGGCGTGAGGAGCGCCTGGTTGCCGAAAGAGACTTCGTTCCGCTGGCCCCACTTCTTGTTCACGCCGTTCAACACATTGAAGAAATCGGCTACCACTTCGATACCCTGCCGACGATACGTCGTGAACTTCTTCGACAAGCGCGCATCGAGCACGTTCGTCCACGGGTTCCGGCAGCTGTTGCGATCGATCACCTTTCCGCGATTCGCGCTGAGGCACGCGTTGCCGGCGATCACGCGATCGAGTGTCGCCGCGTCCGAGCCCGCTGCGAAGGCATATGACGCCGTCTGCGCAGTGGTCGGCACGTAGAGCCGATCGTTCGTCGCCTTGTCGCCGTTGATGTCCGCGCCGTAGATCGGCGTGAATGGCAGGCCGGTGTAGCCACGATAGATCCCGCTGAGCAGCACGCCGTAGGGAATCGTGAACGACGGCGATACGACGATCGTGTGCGTCCGGCTATAGGTCGCCGGTCCGGTCTGCCCCGAGAAATTGTTCGGGTTGCCGAAGGTACGCGTCGAGTTGAACATGTCGAAGATCGCGATGCAGCACGACGTCGAGCCGTTGTCGCGCGTGTGATCGTAGGTGTACGCCGCGTACAGGCTGCCCCAGCGCGCGCGACCATTCAGTGTCGCGATTCCCTGGAACGACTTGCCCGATCCGCCCGATCCCTGTAGCGCGACCTGGTTGAACGCCGTGTTGATGCGCGACCCGGTCGCGTTGAAGCGGCCGGCGGCGTTGATCGCGGTCACCGGCGCGAAGACGGGAATGCCGCCCTCGATCGTGAACCGCGGCGTCGTGTTGAGGTTGATATCCTGCGCCACGTACTGGTCGCGCAGCACTGAATACACCCCCTCGACGCCGACCCGCCAGTCGGTCGCGATCAGCCGGTCATAGCCGAGGTTCGACTTCCACGCCGACGACTGGTTGAAGTTCTTGTCGAACGCGTTCACTTCGGAGATGCCGAAGGTGCCGCCGGTGCACTGCGTCGGGATCGTCGACGGATCGCGCGAGTAGCCAGGAAAGTTCGGCGCCGGAACGTTAGGCGTGTTGCAGCTGAGGACGCGCTGGTTGAGCCCCGTGTTGGCGAGGACATTGGAGGCGAGCACGTACGGCGAACGACCATAGAACAACCCCGTTCCCCCGCGGACAACCTGCCGGCCATCAGCCGCCGGATCGAAGGTGAAACCGATCCGAGGGGAGATGTTGTTGTTGTCCGTCGGTCGGCGGCGGACGTCAACTCCGGGAAACGCCGCGGTCACCGCCGGATTGTCGACTGGCTTGGTCGGGTACGCCGCGAGATCATAACGGAGACCGTACGTCATGAAGAAGCGCGGCGATACCTGCCATTCGTCCTGCGCGTAGGCCGCGCTTTCCCAGACGTTGAACTCGGCGATCGGCAGTGCGCCGCTCGCGCCGGGAAGCGCCCGGCTGAATGCCGCCGGGGTCCCGCGCGCGAACGCACCGAGCGAGTCGAAGGTGAAGCTGCCGAGCGCGTTGTTGAAGAAGTTGTTGTAGACGTGCTCGCGCATCGTCGTCGCGCCGAGCTTGACGGTGTGATCGCCGCGCGTCCAGCGGACGTTGTCGATAAGCTCCACCGTCCGCTCCGAGAGGTAGTTCGCGGCGAGGATGGGATCGGTGCCGAAGACGACGTCGGTTCGCACACTGTCCGTCGGCGAGAACTTCGTGACGATGTTCCGGATGGTCACCTGCGGCGTCGTCGTGCCAAAGAACGGCGACGGGTTCGACGGGCGCGGCTTGACCTCCAGGGCGTACTGTCCGCGGAACTCGTTGGTCAGCGCACCGAACACCGACTGCAGCGATGCGACGAAGCTGTTCGCGCTCGTCTTGTACGGGCCAGCGTTCGAAATGAGGTCGGTCGACGTCGCCGTGTTCGCCAGCCGATCGTTGCGCTGCGTGAAGTTGAGGTAGTTGTGGCGCAGCGTCAGGGTGTGCGTGTTGTTCAGCTGCCAATCGACACGACCGAATACGCTGCTCTCGTCAACGTTGGCGGTGAGCTTGCCCAATTCGCCGCTCAGGTCCCAACCGTAGACCGTGCGCGCCGTCTTCAGCAGCGAGTCGCGCAGCGTCGGGCTGATCCGGCCGGCGCGCTGCGACGCGATGTCGCTCGAGACATTCAGCACGTTCTTCGGATCGGCGGCAGTCTGCCGGTCAACGGCGATGAAGAAGTGCGCCTTGTTGCGGACGATCGGGCCGCCGAGCGAGAAGCCGTACTGGCTCTTCGAGAAGTCCGTTGGCGGGCGGCCGAGGAAATCGCGCGCGGTCAGTTGCACGCCACCGAGGTCGGCACGCCGGGCAAAGCCGAACACCGCACCACTGAATTGATTGGTCCCGCTCTTCGTCACGGCGTTCACCGTTCCACCGGTGAAGTTGCCGCGCTCGACGTCGTACGCAGCGTTGATCACCTGGATCTCCTTCACCGCCTCGATCGAGAACGAGAAGGGCGCGCGATCACCGCCGCGCGCATCGCCGCCGAAGAACGACTGGTTGTTGTTCACGCCATCCATCAGCACGTTCGTCGACGCTGTGCGACCGCCACCGATCGACTGGCCGCCACCGGCGCCGGTGCGACCGATGTCGCTCGTGCCCGGGGCGAGGACGACGAGATCCTTGAAGTTGCGACCGTTAGTCGGCAGGTCGCGGAGTTGTGTTTCGCTGATGCGCATGCTCGCGCCGGTCTTCTGGTGCTCGATCAGCGGCGTGTTCTCGGCGATGACACGCTGCGTCTCGAGCTGCACCGGCGCGGCCTCGAGCTCGAAATCTTCGCGGAGCACCTCGCTGATCGACATGCGAATGTCCGTCCGCTCGATCGGGCGATAGCCGATGCGCTGGGCGCGCAGCGTGTAGGTACCGGGGGGAAGGAAGGGCAGTTGATAGCGTCCGCGATCGTCGGTCTGCACGCCGCGGCGCACTCCGGTTTCCGCGTTGATCGCGATGACGCTGGCGCCGGCGATGCCGGCCTGGCTACCGGTGACGACGCCGCGCACGGTGGCGGTGGTCGTCGCCTCCTGAGCGTGCGACACGCGGCTGCCGGCGACGAGTGATGCGAGGAGAGTCACGCGAAGCGCGACTCGGAGGCTGCGTCTCATTGAAGCTCCGGGGGGAGGAGACCGTTATGATCCCGGCGCCTCGACAGGTCGGCGCACGGGCTGCGTCGCAGAGTGGACGCGCCGAAAGCTATCGTGCCCCGGGCGCCGGAGACAACACCCGATTGCAACGCAAATGGAACGAGCGGGAAGCGACGCGGATCACACCGGTCGCCGCCCGCCCGCTACACGGCCGCCCTCGCTTACGGTTTTGCTGGGCTCTTCCGCGGAACCGGAGGCGCCGTTTTCGGCGCGAGAGGAATTTCCACCTGACCGGCACTGTCGGCAGACGGTGCCGCGGGGCGGTCGGTCTGCTCGAAGCGCGCAAGCAGGTCATCGAGGCGCGTCGCCTTGGCGATGGCGCGCGCCTCGTTCATCACGCGGTTCGCGTCCTGCGGCTCGCCCACCTTCTGCAGCGCTTCCGAGAGGATCGCGCCCGTCGAGACGTAGAGATACGGAATCCCGACCGACGGCTGGTCCACCCAGTCGGAGCGGCGAGCAATCGACTTCGTCGCAGTGAAGACGCTATCCCAGAGCAGCTGCGTCCGCCTGACGTCGAGGTACCCTTCGCCGCCGATCGCCAGCGTATCGTGGCTCGCGTGGATCTCGCCATTCACCAGCTTCTTCGCGAGGCCCTGCGTCAACGTGTATTGCCCCATGCCGAGCTCCGCGGCGTATCCGCCCGACGTGCGGCTGAAGTAGATCGGGCGCACGGTACCTGCCGCATCCTTGATGATCCGCAGCACGATGATGTCGGCGCGCGTCAGCTGTCGCGGCGTGATGATCGCCCGGACATTTCCCGCGGTGAACAGTGCGGCCTGCGCCACGTCGGCGACCAGCGGCACACCATCGACCTCGGCGACCGTCATGTTGAGCGGGCCGGTCGCCGGCTTCGTCCAGCTCTGCGTGCTGTACACTTTCGGCCCCTTCGCCGCATCGTACGTGTACACCGGCCGCCGGACGAGCTGCCTGACGTACCAGTCGGTGTTCAGCAGCGACGTGTTGGCGACGGTGACGTCACGACGAATGCCTTCGACTTCCTGCGCGTACCAGAGTGGGAAGGTATCGTTGTCGCCGACCGTGACCAGCACTCCGTACGGCTCCACGGAATTGAGCAGGTCGGCCGCGAAGTCACGCGTGTCGGTCTGGCCAGCGCGCGAGGCGGTCGTCCAGTTGGCGAACAGCGGAATCAGCGCGATGACGAGCAGCGGCGACGCGAGCACGAGGCTCCGGCGCTGCGGCTGCTCGATCATCTCCGTTCCGACGCGGATGCGATCGGAGCCGAACGCGGCGGCGACCGTCTCCCAGACCCAGATCAGGCCGAGCGCGACCCACACGCTCCACGCCGAGTAGCTCCAGAGATAGAAGTAATCGCGGTCGCGCACTTCACGCGGTACGCTCTGCCCGAGCTCCGGCCCCTGCGAGTAACCGTACTTGA
>JBKJQR010000171.1:0-24760 GCA_046593895.1 Gemmatimonadaceae bacterium
CACGCAGATCCGGAAGACGATCGCCCGTCGCCTCGCGGAGTCCATCGGCCCGATCCCGACCTTCTACCTGACGGCGGAGTTTGATCTGTCCCGCGCGACCGAAATGCGCTCGGCGATGGCCGACATGGGGGATGAGTTCAAGGTCTCCGTCAACGACATCATTCTGAAAGCGGTCGCCACCGCGCTGGCCCAGCACCCGGAAGTGAACGCGCACTGGCTCGGCGACAAGATCCGTTACCACAACCGCGTACACCTCGGCATGGCCGTGGCGACTGATGATGGACTCATCGTCCCGGTGATCTTCGACGCTGACCAAAAGCGCATGAGCGAGATCAGCGCCGAGGCGAAAGGCCTCGCGAAGAAAGCCCGCGAACGGAAGCTGACGCCCGAGGAGTATACCGGCTCGACGTTCTCCGTATCCAACCTTGGCATGTTCGGGATCGACCAGTTCACCGCGATCATCAACCCACCGGAAGTCGCGATTCTCGCCATCGGTGCGGTCGAGGAAAAGCCGATCGTTGTTGACGATGACATTGTCGTTCAAAAGCGAATGCGGATCACGCTCAGTTGCGACCATCGCGTGGTGGATGGCGCAGTCGGGGCCAGGTTCCTGCAGACCCTCAGGCGGATGCTCGAGAATCCGTTGATGCTCGTGTTCTGATTTTCAGGATGCTGCGACGAGAGAGACCGGACATCACTGTTCGGTCTTTTCTCGTTTCATGACGTGAGCAGCCCGTGCCCGCTGGTGTTATCGCCGTGTCGTGGCCAGACCCGCCCCTCGAGTGTTGAACCCTCCTCTCACCCCGGGTAGCTTTGTCTGACTAGGCAACCGCTGACCAAAATCCGACTTCCCGACTCATGGCAACTTTCGATGTCGTTTTCGTAGGCGGCGGCCCAGCCGGCTACGTTGGCGCGATTCGCGCCGCCCAACTTGGCTTCTCCGTTGCGGTCATCGAACGCGAAGCCCTCGGCGGCACCTGCGTCATCTGGGGGTGCATTCCGGCCAAGGCGCTACTCGAGGCATCGGCGCTCGCGAACCACGTCAAACACGCGGCCGACTTCGGCGTCCACGTCGGCGAGGTGAAGCTCGACTTCGGTGTCGCGATGAAGCGCTCGCGCGCCGTCAGCACCCAGAATTCCAAGGGCGTCGAGTTCCTGTTCAAGAAGAACAAGATTACCTGGATCAAGGGCGAGGCAAAGCTCACCGGGAAGAACACCGTCAGCGTCAAGACTACCGACGGCAAGGAGGAAAAGCACGAGGCAAAGAAAGCGCTCGTGATTTCAACCGGCTCACGCGTGAAGGGCCTGCCGCAGGCCGGGCTCGAGTTGAACAAGACCACCGTGATTTCGTCCGACGAAGCGCTCGTGCTCGAGAAGGCGCCGAAGTCGCTGATCATCGTCGGTGCCGGCGCCGTCGGGTGCGAGTTCGCCGACGTCTTCAATGCGTTCGGCACCCAGGTGACGCTCGTCGAGGTCGCGCCTAACGTTCTCCCGGTCGAGGACACCGATTGCTCCAGGGAAGTCGAACGCAGCTTCAAGAAGCGCGGCATCAAGGTCCTCACCGGCGCCAAGATCGGTAACGTGAAAGTCGGCAAGAGCTCGGTCACGATGACGATCGACGCCGGCGGTGAGAAAGTGCAGGTCGAAGCCGAGAAGGTGCTCGTCGCCGCCGGACGCGCGCCGAACATCGAAAACATCGGGCTCAAGGAAACCGGCGTGCAGATCACTGAGCGTGGCTTCGTCAGGATCGACAAGAAGATGCAGACGTCTGCGCCGGGCATCTACGCGATCGGTGATGTCGCCGGTCAGCCGATGCTCGCCCACAAGGGCGAGCGCGAGGGAATCGTCTTCGCCGAGTACCTCGCCGGGAAGCATGCGCACGACATGGACTACGGCAACATCCCGGGCTGTACGTACTGTCACCCCGAGGTCGCCTCGGTCGGACTCACCGAGCAGGCCTGCAAGGAGAAGAAGCTGGACTACAAGGTCGGCAAGTTCCCTTTCTCGGCGAACGGCCGCGCCCGCACGTCCGGCGAGACTGAAGGCTTCGTCAAGATCATCCGCGATGCGAAGTACGGCGAGATCTTGGGCGCGCACATCGTCGGCGCGCACGCGACTGAGCTCATTCACGAGCTGGTCGTCGCCCGCACGAACGAGTTCACCGTCGAGGAAGTCGATCTTGCGATTCACGCCCATCCGACACTGTCGGAGGCGATCGCCGAAGCGACCCTCGATTCGTTAGGCAGGATGATTCATGCCTGACGTTCACCGCTGAACGCCACTGCCGGCATGAGCGGCGTCCGCGAGCTCTGGGTCGTTCGACTCGGCGCCATGCCTTACGGTGAAGCGCTCGAGCTCCAACGCGCCGCCGCTCGCGCGCGAATCACCGGCGCAATCCCGCAGGACGTGCTCTTGCTCGTCGAGCATGAGCCGGTCGTTACGACGGGGCGTACCGCCAAGCTGCAGAACCTGACCGCGTCACCGGAACTGCTCGCCCAGCGCGGCGTCGAGCTGTTCGAGGTCGAGCGCGGTGGCGATATCACCTACCACGGTCCGGGTCAGCTCGTCGGCTATCCGATCGTCGATCTCAAGCGCCACAAGCGGGACCTGCACTGGTACCTCCGCCAAGTCGAAGAATCGCTGATCCGCGCCATCGCTCGCCATGGAATCGCGGGCGAACGCAGCGCCGGCTTCACCGGCGTCTGGACCAACGGACTCGCTGACGCCGAACCGCACGCACCGCGCAAGATCGCCTCGATTGGCGTTCACGCCCGCGACTGGGTGACCTGGCACGGCTTCGCCCTCAACGTGTCGACGGAGCTCTCGTACTTCGACCTCATCGTCCCCTGCGGCATTCCAGGCGTCGACATGACATCGATCTCGCGCGAGCTCGGCGTACTCGTCGCCATGCGCGATGCCGAGGACGCAGCCGCGGCCGCGCTCGCAGAGGTGTTCTCGCTTGTCCCCGTCGAGACGCAGCTGTCGGCGCTCGCCCTTCAGGCGGGAGCTGCCTGACGGTTCTTCCCGCGCCGGCAAGCATTTGGTTTCGCGGTCTGTTCGGTCGGCCGTTATAATACGACATGGACGAACTCCCCCGCGTCTATGCACCGCGCGAGCGCACGACCACGCCGACTGACCGGGCCTCGCTGCTCTCGGGCCTGAATCCGGAACAAGGCGCTGCGGCCGCGCATGGCGACGGACCGTTGCTCATCATCGCCGGCGCCGGTACGGGAAAAACCCGCACGCTCGTCTACCGGGTCGCGCACCTGATAGAGCGGGGCGTCAGTCCCGAGCGCATCCTGCTGCTGACCTTCACTCGCCGCGCCGCACAGGAAATGCTTTCCCGCGCCGAGCGCCTCGTCGGAAGCGCGAGTGGCCGCGTGCACGGCGGGACTTTTCACGCAACCGGACACCGACTCCTCCGCACCTTCGGCGAGTCCGCCAACCTTCCGCGCGATTTCTCGATCCTCGATCAGAGCGACGCCGAAGGCCAGATGGGCCTCGCGCGCTCGCATCTCGGCGTCGATGCGACCGTGAAGCGATTTCCGAAAAAGGAGACGCTGCACTACGTCTACTCGCGCCACATCAACACCGAGCGCCCACTCGACTTCATCCTCGGTGAGGAGCTGCCGCAGTTCGCCGAGTACGCCGAGCAGATCAACCACGTGTTCGCCGAGTACGTCGCACGCAAGCAGGCCAACAACCTCGTTGATTACGATGACCTGCTGCTCTTCTGGGCGCTCATGCTCGAGAGCTCCGACGACCTCGCCTCTCGCATCGCCGGCCTCTACGATCACGTCCTCGTCGACGAGTACCAGGATACCAACCTGCTCCAGGCCCGGATTCTTCGCGGTATGTGCCGCTCGCACCGCAACATCACCGTCGTCGGCGACGACGCCCAGAGCATCTACGCATTTCGCGGCGCGAGCTTCCGCAACATCCTCGAATTCCCGAAGCAGTTCCAGGGCGCCGCGGTCGTTACCCTCGAGCAGAACTACCGCTCGACCCAGCCGATCCTCGACGTCACCAACACGCTCATCTCGCGCGCTGCGGAGCGTTTCTCGAAGACTCTCTGGACGGTCCGCGGTGGCAGTGAAAGACCGTGGCTCGTCACCGCGCGCGACGAACACGATCAGACGCGATTCGTCGTCGACCGCATCCTCGAGCTGCACGAGCAGGGAACGCCGTTAGGCGAGATCGCCGTCCTCTTCCGCGCCGGCTACATGTCGGCCGACCTCGAGATCGAGCTCGCCAACCGGAAGATCCCCTTCGAGAAATGGGGCGGCATCAAGTTCCTCGAGGCGGCGCACGTCAAGGACGTGCTCGCATTTCTTCGCGTGCTCGACAATCCGCGCGACGAAGTGAGCTGGTATCGCATCCTCACTCTCCTTCCCGGCGTCGGCGACGTCACCGCACGCCACGCCATCACCGCGATGCTCGCCCGTTCGTGGGACGCCACCGCGCTCGAGGAGTTCGTTCCGCCGCCGCGCGCCCGCGCCGCGCACGCGTCGCTCGTCGGCATGCTTCGCGAATTGCGCGACTCGCCATCCGCCGCGGCACTCGAGGGTGCGCCCGGGTCGCCTGACGAGGGCGCCGTCGCCCGCGACATCGCCCGCATCCGCGTCCTCTACGACGACATCCTCCGCGAGCGCTACGACCGCCCGGACCCACGCCTCGCCGACCTCGATCAGCTGCAGACCATCGCCGCCGGATTCCCTGGCCGCGGTGCGTTCCTCTCCGCGCTCGCCCTCGAACCTCCGTCGAGCACGCAGGATCTCGCCTCCGGCGCCGACAGCGAAGAAGACCATCTCATCCTCAGCACCGCGCATAGCTCGAAGGGCAAGGAATGGGACGCCGTCTTCCTCATCTGGGCCGTGGACGGCTGGTTTCCCTCGTCCCGCGCGTTAGGCGACGATGACGAGCTCGAGGAGGAGCGCCGGCTGATGTACGTCGCAATGACCCGCGCGCGCAACACACTCGCCGTGATCTACCCCCTGAACTCCTACGCTACCCCGCGCAGCGGCGACTACTCAATCGATCAGCTCTCGCGGTTTCTCGATCGCGGAGTGCGCGCTCAAATGGATCGCGTTGTCCTCGGGCCACCCGCTCCCGATCCGGCGGACCTGCCCCCCCTTCCTCCCCAACCGCTGCTCGATCTGCGCGCATTGCTGCGGGGGCGTTTTACTCCCTGACTCGCACGCCAGAATCAGATCGAAGCACCGCACTACATGTCGCAAGCGTCCGGCCCGATCGGCGGGAGCGCTGACCGCCTGTCCAGCTATCCCGCAGCCTTCCGCGCGCCCTTCAGCCAGCGATGAAGCGCCGCAAAGGGATCCGCCTTCTCCGTCCTCGCCAACGTTATGATCAGTGCGACCGTCTTCTGCAGGTCGCGTCCCTCCCGCTCGTATATCGCATCGAATACATCGAGATCGGTCAGGTAGACGCGGCGAGCCAGCAACGCAGCATTGTCCAGCGGTACGCGCTCCAGGTATCGCGGCCCGACTGTTCGTAGCTTCGGTCCGATCGACTCGACCAGTTCCACCCGCGCCGCCCGGTAGATCGTATCCCTCGCCGCGATCCTTGTGGCGCGCGCGACGCCATCGGCGCCCGGGTGCGCCGCGAATGCCGAGTCGATCGAGCGATAGACCTGTGCCCAGAACGTGGCAAGCGTTTTCTCGTCTTCCCACCGGGCGTCTGTCTGCTCGGCCGCTGCCGAAGATCCCCTCTCGCGGAAAAACCACGCCGCGCCCCGCGCTCCGACAAAATTCGCGAACGACTCGTTGAATACCGCATGCCCCGACGCGTAGAACGTGTTGTGCGTCAGCTCGTGGATCACGGTGTTCGCCAGCTCGAGCGAGTCGCCCGCCAGCGTCGTCGAGAGAATCGGATCGTTGAAGAATCCGAGCGTACTGAACGCCGACGCCGGCCGCAGCGATGTATCGAAGCCCTCCGCCGCGAGCCCCCGACGCGCCTTTTTCGCCGCGTCGTAATCGAAGTATCCCTTGTACGGTACGCGACCGACGACCGGGAACCACCACGTATAGCGCTTCAGGCGATCGGCATACGCGGCGGAGAGCACCAGCACCAGCGTGTCTCCGCGCAGTTTGCTGTACATCGTGAAGCTGCTCCTCGTCCGTAGCTTCACTGAATCGTGCGCGAAGGCTCGTGCCGCAACCACGAGCTTCAGTTTGTCTCGGGTATTCGCGTCGGTCGCCGGATCGTTGATGACGTGCGTGATCGAGCGACGGGCCGCCAGGATCAGCGCCTCCTCCCACGCGGCGCGCAGCAGGTAGCGCCCCGTCGGGAAGCCGGCCAGAAGCACGAGCCCCGTCACCGTGACGGCCGCCACGCCGCGGCCGAGCATGCGCGGCCAGCGCCGATCCTTCGCGTTTGCCTCCGCGATCGCCCCGCCCGCTGTCAGAACGTCGGACGGCTTGCTCAGGGCAACCGGAAGATCGCCAGCTGCGGAAGCAGCGTCCCCGGTAGCGCGCCCCCATCAGCCGTGCTCAGGTCGAGCCGCGTCCCCGTGCACCCCGCTGTGCCGCCGGTCAGGAAGTACGACGAGGTGCCCTGCACCATCGGCTGCGTCACTGCGCTTGCACACCCCAGCTGTACCGTCGCGATCGGGTTCGGCCGCGTGGGAAAGAGGCGAGCGAAAATCTGCCGCGTGTTGCGCGTCGTAAACCGATATCGAACCGGCACGGCGCTTCGCGGCACGCCATCGATACTGTCGGTGTACGCTGCGAGCCCGAAATCGCCAAAGAGCGCCGGGAACGGTTCGCCCGCCGCTCCCGCGACGTTGTCGGTCCCCCGCCGCGTCGTCTCCACGAGCTGCTTGTAGATCTGGTCTCCCTTCTGGTCACCGAGCCACCGGAGGAACAGCCACGCAGCGCCACGCTCCTCCAGAGTGCCTAACGTCGAGAAGGTCGTGACCGATTGATGCCGCGGCGCCAGCAGGTACGAATACGCGTTGCGCAGATCCGGCGTGATGAACGCCTGCGACGAATCCGGGAACAGCTGCGCGGCGTTCGTCCGCCCCGTCGGGGCCGGGTACTTCGCTTCGTAATACTTGGACCCGAGCTCCTCAGCGATATGACTGAGTCCCTCGTTCAACCACGTCACCTCCGACTGACCCTGCCGCAGCAGCACATGCTGGTTGTAGGAGATCATGTGCTGGAACTCGTGAATGAACGTCGTTGGCGTTTGCGCCGTTACCTGGCTCTTGCGGTGCGCACAGCTGAACTGTCCGGTGGAATCCGGCGCGATCGAATAGAAAATTTCGCCCTTGTTTGACCCACTGCCGTTCGTGAGGTCATAGCCGAAGAAATACCCCGCGACAAAGGCGCCGGATGTCGAGCACTCGGTGCGCGATGTCAGCTGGTTGATGCGCTGTGACAGCAGTACGAAGATGTGACCGTTGCCGTCGATATCGGACGGAAACCCGAATGCGGCGGTGTCAATCGGATAAAGCACGTCATCGAACAGCGTCCCGAACTTGGCATATTCGCTCGCGCTGAACCCGGTGGGGACGCCGGTGTCCTCGTAGACGTACACGCGCGATCCAGCATACCGAAGCCGTGCCTGCGTCTGTACGAAGCAGTTGGTCGTCAGGCTCCCAAGTACGTAGAAGCTGCGGATCGAGTCCGGCGCGGCCCCTGCGGCGGCGCTCTGGGCCGGCCTTTGGCCAATTCGTTCGCTGGCGGGGAACGTCCCCTCGAGACGGCGCAATCGCAGGTCGAATGCGCTCGCCACATTTCCGCTCGCAGCGGGAGCTGCGTCGAACGCCGCTGCCACCGCGAGTGCACCGCTGCCGACCGTTAGGCGGAATGGGGTCGAGTCGGGTGCGGATCCCTGCACCGGGTATTGCGGGACCACCAGATAGCGCGCCGCGGTGTCGTTGAGTTGAGCGCTCGGCGCAGGGAAACTCACCACGGCGCCCGTCAGCGGCGCCACCGAGACCGTCGCGGCGCTCGACGCGAACCCCCGGCCAGCCGTCGGCAGCGCACCGAGCCCCATCACTGGCTCCGCGATGTCGCCTTCCGCAAACGAGCCGACAATCGGTGTCGCTCCACACTTCGTCAGGTTGCCACCGACGCCTGTTGCACGCTCCGACGAACATGCGGCGAGCGTGACGATAGCGGCGATGCCAACGGCGGCTCGAACGTGGTTGAAAGGCATGTATCCCCAACGAAGGCGAAAATGAATCGAGCCGAGCCTGTGCTCTGGACGATTCGGGCCGAACGATAGCGCTCAGTCACACGACCCGGCCAGTCCCTCCCGATACCAATGAAAAACCACCCCGCGGCCATTCGTGGCCGAGCATGCTTAACCCTTTGGGCCACAATGGTTTGTGTCCACGTGTGAATGCTTTGCTTCTCCCCCGCCGTCCGACTATTATCCCTGAATGTCCTTCGTGCACCTCCATTGCCATTCGGAATACTCGCTCCTCGATGGCGCCAATCGCATCGACAGCCTGATTGCGCGCGCCCTCGAACTCGAGCAGCCTGCGCTCGCAATCACCGATCACGGCAACATGCACGCAGCGTGGGAATTTCAGGAGAAGGCTCGCAAGGCAAAACTGAACCCTATCCTCGGCATGGAGGCCTACGTCGCGCCCGGCGACCGGCGCCTCAAGGCGCGCGCAGCGCCCGGGATGAAGCCGTATTACCATCTCGTCCTGCTCGCGCAGAACGCGGTTGGCTATCGCAACCTCGTCAAGCTGTCCTCACTCGCCTACGCCGAGGGCTTTTATGTCAAGCCGCGCGTCGACAGAGAGTTGCTCGCGAAGTATTCCGAGGGCATCGTCGTCACCTCCGCCTGTCTCGCCGGTGAGGTCGCCCAGCACCTCCTTGCGAACGAGGTCGACAAGGCACGGGAGGTCGCCGCTTGGTACGCCGAGCTGTTCAAGGGTCGCTACTACCTCGAGGTCCAGGCCCATGACTCGGCTGGCCAGGCCGGGCTGAACGAAAAGATCTTCAAGCTCGCCGACGACGTCGGCCTGCCTGTCGTCGCGACCAACGACGCCCATTTTCTGAAGGCGGTCGATCACGACGCGCATGACATTCTGCTCTGCATCGGGCTCGGCAAGGATCGCGACGACGCCGACCGGATGCACTATGACAAGGGCCTCTACTTCAAGAGTGCGCCCGAAATCGCGGCCCGCTTCCCGGGTCGCGCCGACGTTCTCGCGAATACCCTCGCGATCGCCGACGACATCAGCATCGAATTCGGCAAGAAGTACCATGTCCCGTCGTTCCCGCTCCCCAGCGGCGTCGTCAGCGAGAACGAGCTGCTCGTCCGTCTCGCTACCGAGGGCGCGATCGAGCGTTATGGAAATCCACTGCCGCCCGACGTCGCTGAACGCCTGCGCTACGAGCTCGACGTCATCCTGAAGACGGGGTACGCCGGTTACTTCCTCATCGTCTACGACTTCATCAAGGCGGCACGCGATCGTGGAATTCCCGTCGGCCCCGGCCGCGGTTCGGCCGCCGGGTCGCTCGTCGCCTATTCGCTGAAGATCACCAACGTTTGCCCGCTCAAGTTCGACCTGCTCTTCGAGCGCTTCCTCAATCCGGAACGCGTGTCGATGCCTGACATCGACGTCGACTTCTGCTTCGAGCGGCGCGGCGAAGTCATCGAGTACGTCAGGCAGAAGTACGGGCGGGAATCGGTCGGCCAGATCGTCACGTTCGGCACGATGAAGTCCCGTGCCGCGATCAAGGACGTCGGCCGCACGTTAGGCTTCACGCCTGGTGAGACCGATGCGCTGGCCAAGTTGATCCCCAACGCGCCCAACTTTTCGCTCACCGTCGCCGAGGCGATCGAACAGATCCCCGACGTCGCGAAGCTCTACAAGGGCGACGAGCGCTATCACCAGCTGCTCGATTACGCCAAGGCGCTCGAGGGCCTGTCGCGCCACACTGGCGTTCACGCGGCCGGCGTGGTGATCGCCCCGGGCCCGCTCGACGATTACGTCCCGACCTGCACGCAGTCGTCCAAGGGGTCGGGCGCGGGTGATGACGAATCGGTCGTCGTGACGCAGTACGACATGAATGCGCTCGAGAAGGCGGGAATGCTGAAGATGGACTTCCTCGGCCTGACGACTCTGACGATCCTCACCGACGCCGTAGCGTCGATCGCCCGGCGCACTGGCACGAACGTCGACCTCGACGCATTGCCGCTCGATGACGAGGCGACCTACAAGATGCTGCGCGCCGGCCGCACCGCCGGTGTGTTCCAGTTCGAATCGCCGCTGGCCACGGACGTGCTTCGCCGCATGCGCTGCGACCGCTTCGACGATCTCGTCGCATCGAACGCGCTCCTGCGCCCCGGCCCGCTCGACAAGGGCATGCACCTCGTCTACATAACGCGCAAGCGCGGAGACGAGCCCGTTCGTTACGCCCTTCCCGAGCTCGAGGCAATCCTCAGTTCGACGTACGGCGTCATCACCTATCAGGAGCAGGTGATGCGCATCGCGCAGACGCTGGCCGGCGTTTCGCTCGCCGAAGCCGACGTGCTCCGCAAAGCGGTCGGAAAGAAGGACGCCGAGCTCATTCGGCAGGAGCTCGGCAAGTTCGTCGAGAAAGCCGTCGCGCGCGGACACGCCCCCAGAATCATCGAAGAGCTCGCGGGCCAGATCGAGACCTTCGGCCGTTATGGTTTCAACAAGTCACACTCGGTCGCCTACTCGATCATCTCGTATCACACCGCCTGGCTCAAGGCACATTATCCCGCAGACTTCATGGCCGCACTGCTGTCAGCCTGCATCGGCGACACCGACAGCGTCGTCAAGTACATCAACGAGGCGCGCGAGCTCGGCCTCGAGATGCTGCCCCCTGACATCAACGAGTCCGGCTACAAGTTCACGGTGATCAGCGACCGGCAGATACGCTTCGGATTGGGCGCCGTACGCAACGTCGGTCGCACCGCGATCGATTCGATTCTCAACGCGCGCAAGACAACGCCAATCGCTTCGCTGAACGACCTCTGCGAGCGCGTGGACCTTCGGATGTGCAACAAGCGTGTCCTCGAAGCCCTCATCGGCGCCGGCGCGCTCGACAACCTTGGCGGCCACCGCGCCCAGTATATCAAGGCGCTCGACGACGCAATCGCCGAGGCGGCGCTCAAGCAGGACGAGAAGGCGAGCGGACAGGTGTCGCTCTTCGGTGAGCCGTCGTTGAACGGCGGAACGAGCTCGCGCGGAACGGCGGCGGCACTGCCTGTCGCTTCACCGTGGCCTGAGTCGGAGCGCCTGCAGAAGGAGAAGGAAATTCTCGGATTCTACATCTCGGGCCACCCGCTGGAGCCCTTCCGGACGGAATGCGAATTATTCGCGACCCACACCGTAGCGCAATTGGGCACCTGGTCAGGCGACCCGATGACTCTCG
This sequence comes from Gemmatimonadaceae bacterium, assembly GCA_046593895.1. Lineage (GTDB taxonomy): Bacteria > Gemmatimonadota > Gemmatimonadetes > Gemmatimonadales > Gemmatimonadaceae > JABFXC01. The sequence continues at coordinate 11,388 of JBKJQR010000171.1, forward strand.
CCGTCGTCGTCACCGCGGTGAAGAAGCAGATTTCGAAGAAAACCGGCGCTGAATTCGCGCGGTTGACAGTCGAGGATTTTGCGGGATCTTCCGAGGTGCTGGTGTTCCCGGAGGCATGGGCAAATCTCTCGCATCAGGTCCGCGTGGATATTCCGGTATTGCTCAAAGGCGGTTACTCGAAGCGCGACCAGGGCGGAGAGAGTCCAACGTTTATTGTCGAGACAGTTACGCCGCTCGCTGCAGTGCAGCATAGTGGACAGGTTGCGATCGCGATCCAGCTCGCGATGGGTGCCAGGATCGCGCCGGAGATCATGGGAGACGTGCGATCGGTCGTCGAGGCACACCCGGGACCGTCCGCGCTCGAGCTGCATTGGAGCGACGGCAACGGATCGCGAGCGCGCCTGCGTTCACGGTCGTTGAAGCTGTCGGCGACCAATGCCGCGCTCACCGAGCTGCGCGCGGTGCTCGGTCAGGAACGGGTCAAACTCGTACGCGGCAGCTGACTGCCTAACGGCATCGGCGCCCGACAGGGAGCGTTTGAACGATGGCTAGTGCACCGGTAATGGAGTTCGAGAAGCCGATCGCCGAGCTCGAAAAGCAGATTGACGAGCTGAAGCGACTGGCCGACGGTCAGCGACTCGACGTCAGCGATGAAATCACGCCGCTCGAACGAAAGCTCTCGACGCTCCGCGACGAGATCTACAAGAATCTCAGCCCGCTGCAGCGCGTCCAGGTTGCGCGAAACAACAAGCGCCCGTTCACGCTCGATTACATCCGTCTCGTCTTCACTGACTGGATCGAGCTGCACGGTGATCGCGCCTTTCGCGAGGACGCCGCGATTGTTGGCGGCTGGGCGCGCCTCGACGGCGAAACCGTCATGGTCATCGGGCACCAGCGCGGCCGTGACACCAAGGAAAATCTCAAGCGCAACTTCGGGATGCCTCACCCCGAGGGCTACCGTAAGGCACTTCGCCTGATGAAGCTGGCGGAGAAATTTCACGTTCCGGTGCTGACGCTGATCGACACCCCCGGCGCGTGGGCGGGCCTCGGCGCCGAAGAGCGCGGTCAAAGCGAGGCCATTGCCCGCAACCTGTACGAGATGGCCGGCCTCAAGGTCCCGATCATCGCCACCGTCATCGGCGAAGGCGGGTCCGGCGGGGCACTCGCGTTAGGCATAGCCGACCGCGTCATGATGCTCGAGAACGCCGTCTACTCGGTGATCACCGTGGAGGGCTGCGCAGCCATCCTCTGGAAGGACGGGAAGAGCCCCGAGATGCGCGAGCGCGCTGCCTCCGCGCTTCGCATCACGGCGCCGGACCTGTTCGAGCTGCGCGTCGTCGACGAGATTATTCCCGAGCCGCCCGGCGGCGCCCATTCCAATCAGGAAGCGACCGCGACGGCGGTCCAGGAAGCGCTGATCCGCAATCTTGACGAGCTGCGCAAGTACAAACCCGACAAGCTGGTCCGCCGTCGCCGCGAGAAATTCCTCGGCATGGGTCGCGTCGCCGACGAGTGAGCGGCGGAGCCCCCGCTCTGTCGCGCCGTTCGCCGCCCCGCCGCCGTTCCCTCCACCCACGTCCCTCGTCGCGCTGCTGCCAGCCCCGGCCGCCGCGAACTACGATTCTCTCATCTCTCATCGCGCTGTCGACCAGCGCTGTCCCACTCGCACCGATGTTCTGTCGTCTCTCGTCGCAGTGTTGACCAGCGCTCGCCAAGCCCCAGATATGTCCGCCCTCCTCGAAGTCTCCTTTAAAGGCAACCGACGCGAATTCTTCCTCTGGGACGGCGAAGCCGCCCCCGCGGTGGGGTCGGCGGTCGTCGTTGAAGTCGACCGCGGCGAAGATGTCGGACGCATCCACGCGACCGGCGACCTCGCCACGAAACGATTCGCCGGCGTCCCGCACGGCGCGATCGTTGGCCAGGCCTCACGCAGGGTCATTCGGATCGCAGATGCCGACGAAATCAAGCGCGAGACCGAACTCCGCGCGGAAGACGAGGTCGCGCGCCGCAAGGCAATGGAACGCGTTCGCGCACACGGCCTCGTTATGAAGCTCACCGACGCAGAGTGGCAGTGGGACAGGAAAAAACTGACCATCTACTTCAGTGCCGAGAAGCGCGTGGACTTCCGCGCGCTCGTCCGCGAGCTTGCAACGATGTTTCGGGCGCGCATCGAGCTGAAACAGATTGGTGTCCGCGACGAAGCGAAGCGGCTCGACGGCATTGGACGATGCGGCCGGCAATATTGCTCCGCAGCATGGCTTCCCGAACTGCGCCCAGTGAATCTCGGCGTCGCCAAGGACCAGAAGCTTTCGCTGAACCCGTCGCAGATCAGCGGATCATGCGGGCGCCTCATGTGCTGCCTCCGCTACGAACACGAGTTCTACGTCCAGTCGCGTAAGCGCTTTCCAAAAGAAGGAAAGATCATCGTGACTCCGCGTGGTGAAGAGAAGATCGTTGCGAACGACATTTTCAACGATCGCGTGACACTTCGCTCCCCCGAAGGCGAATCACGAATCGTCGCACTCGCCGAACTCCGGCGCGAAATGGGTGCTGACCCGGACGCGGCGCCCACCACAGTCACCGCCGGTGGTGACCCGTTTGTAGTCCCTGAGGAACACCACGAGACGTCCTCGCTCGATGCGGCAGTCAGCGGTGCGATCGTCACGCCCGAGACTGAGGGAGACGTGGCCGCCGCGACGGGTGAGAGCGTGCAGGGAGGAGAAACTCCCGTCCAGCGCGATCGCCGCCCCCATCGACGCCGTGGCCGGCGGGGGGGGCGCCGCGGGCGCGAGCCCCACGCCCCGGGGGATGAATCCGGCGACGCAGCTGGACCCGATGCCGCCGCCCACGAGCCATCGCGAAACGACTCTGCAGACGGCTCCGAAGATTCTCGAGGGGAGTAGTGCACCTGTCACGCTTTTACATCACAACCGCGATCGACTACGCTAACGGCGACCCGCACATCGGCCATGCCTTCGAAAAGATCGGCGCCGACGCGATCGCCCGCTTCCATCGGATGAACGGTCGCGACGTCCATTTCCTGATCGGCATGGACGAACACGGGCAGAAAGTCGCCCAGACCGCCGAAGCGCGCGGCGTTTCGCCGCAGCAGTTCGTCGACGACGTCGCCGCGCACTTTCTCGCGATGTGGAAACGGCTCGGCATCAGTTACGACCAGTTCATCCGGACTACCGACCCACGCCACAAAATCGGCGTTCAAGCACTGCTCGAACGCATCTTCGCGCGCAACCCGGACGACTTCTTCGAGCGCTCCTACGAGGGCTGGTACTGCGTAGGATGCGAATCCTTCAAGCAGGACGCCGAGATCGTCGACGGAAAGTGCGTCCTGCACCCGACGCGAACTCTCGAGTGGGTACAGGAGCGCAACTGGTTCTTTCGCCTGAGCCGATACCAGGATCTCCTCCGCACGCACATCGCGCTGCACCCCGAATTCATCCAACCCGCCAGTCGTCGCAACGAAGTACTCGGCTGGTTGGACCAGGGGCTCGAGGACATTAGCGCAAGTCGCACACGCTTCTCCTGGGGCGTACCCTTTCCTCGACTGACCAGCGACGGAGAAAAGCAGACGACGTATGTCTGGTTCGACGCATTGCCGAACTACCTCACGGCTACCGGCTTCCCCGACGCCGCCAGCGACCGACGCTGGCCGGCCTCGCTGCACGTGATCGGAAAGGACATCACACGCTTCCACGCAGTGATCTGGCCCGCGATGCTCGCCGCCGCGGAACTCCCGCTGCCCGAGCGCGTGTGGGCGCACGGTTTCGTCCTCCTCGGGGGCGACCGATTCAGCAAATCCGCCGGCGTCAAGCTCGACCTGAACGAAGCGATCGATCGATACGGCGCGGATGCGTTTCGATACTTTCTCCTCCGCGAAGTTCCGTTCGACGCTGACGGCAACTTCTCCTGGGAACGATTCGACGAGCGGTATAACGCCGACCTCGCGAATGCGTGGGGCAACCTGCTCAGCCGGTCGGTCGCGATGATCGAGAAATACCGCGCGGGTGCAACGCCAGGTGGCCCACCCAGCGCGGCCGATCTGAGCGACCACGCCGACCTGAACGAATTCACCACGGCAGTCGATGGGACGAACGGGTACCTGCTGCACGAGGCGCTCCGGGTCGTGATGCGAATGGTGGCCCGGTCGAACGAGTTCGTGCAAGCCGCAGCCCCTTGGAAAGTCGCAAAGGACCCATCGAAGTCAGCTGATCTAGACGCCATATTGGCGTCACTATCAAGACAGATAGCGCGTCAATGTATTATGCTCGCCCCATTTATGCCCGAAAAGGCGCAGGAGGCGTGGCGCCAGTTAGGTGGGGCCGGACGAGTCGCGGATCAGCAGATTTCAACGCTCGCGAATCTCGATACGAGAGGATGGACGGTGTCGCGCGGCACTTCGCTCTTTCCAAAACCCGTCACCGCCCCCGGCTGACCCTGAAGGCACATCTGTTTGCCGCGAAAACAACGGTGATATTACGGTCGGGGCCGTTACATCTACCTGGCGCTGGACGTCTTTCCCCAGAACCTCTACCCACGCAGGGTAGCAGGATGCCCGAGGGGATTTATGGATCAAAGACGCTGGACGCTGCTGGTCGTTCCCGAGGGCACCACCGAGTCGCCGCGAAGCTACGCGATCAGCCGCCGCGCGCTCCACGGGCTGACAACGACGGCCGGGGTATTGAGCCTGATCGCCGTGATGGGACTCGGGGCGGCGATCACCACGTACGCGACGCCCGGCGGCCGAGCCGCCAGGGCTGACGCCGAGCAACTCGGTGGCGAGCTCACCGAGCTCCGACAGAAGCTTGCCGTTCTCCAGGACACGATCCGGTCGATTGGCGTTCGCGACGAGCGAGTGCGGACGCTGGCCGGTCTTGCCCCAGTCGACTCGGCTGTCCGAGAGGCGGGGATCGGCGGACCGGGGACTCCGTCCTTGGATAACGATGCGGTCTACAAGTCGGACCCGACGCTCGGACGGTTGGCGTTTGGAGCTCGGAGCGACCTTGACGGCCTGATCCGCCGAGCAAATATCCTGTCGGCAAGCTTCGCCGAGGTGACGGACACCCTCGCCCGCAACAACCAGCGACTCGCGAGTACTCCGTCGATCATGCCGACAGCAGGGTGGTTGTCGAGCCAGTTCTCGATGCACCGGTTTCATCCGATTCTTCATATCTCACGCCCGCACGAAGGCATCGACGTGAGCGCGCCCATGGGTGCTCCGGTCGTCGCTCCAGCCTCGGGCGTGGTGATCACCGTAACCCAGCAGCATGGCTATGGTCTCGTGCTCGAGGTCAACCACGGAAACGGGATGGTGACCAAGTACGCCCACCTTTCCCGCGTGAATGTCAAGCAGGGGCAGCGGGTCACGCGCGGCCAGCTCATCGCCAACGTCGGCAACAGCGGCCTGTCGACGGGACCGCACCTCCACTACGAGATACATCTCAACGGACGTGTGGTGGACCCGTTGACCTTCGTTCTCCCAGGCGCTATCCCCGACTGAAGCCGGCCACCGCTGAGCGGTGAACTGCCGCTCTCAATTCGTGGTCCCGCCAGTAGTGCCCGGCTGAGAAAGGTGCGCTGATCGCGTGGTTCATCCCCTCAGCGCCGCCTTCCTGAGCCGACGGCGGCGCTTGCGTCGACCACCCCACTGACAAAGCGCGCGCGCTTCGGAATTCTTGCTGATTCGTTAGCGAGTTGTTCGCACTTGACAAGGGTCTGGTGACCTTTGATACTCAATCGTTAGAAACGTCCAAGCTCCGACGTTTCGCTGGCGGGCGCGGGTGTCTACGCGATCAATCGCGAACGCATCGCTGGCGCACTTCTCCTAAAAGACTTGCGATGTTTTTGCGCCGGCCTGTCGCCGACGCACGTTTCTTTTTGCCTCGGAGGTACTGCGACCCGGATCGACCACGCCACGCGTGGGCTCTTCCTTACCCGGCATTGGTTGAATGCGGGGCCATCGGCATCTCGTGCCTACCGAAATCCGAGGAATTCTGGAGATGTTATCACGTCAGATCGGACGTCTGCTGACAATTGCAGCAGCCGTCGCGCTCGTCCCGTTCACGGTACAGGCGCAAAGCATCATCACCGGACGCGTCGTCGAAAAAGCGTCGCAGCGGCCCATTCCCGACGTAGCAGTGCGGGTTACCGGGACGACTGTCGGCGCTCGCACGAACGAGCAGGGCGTTTATCGCATCGTCAACGTTCCCGCTGGTGACGTTCAGCTGCGCGCCACCCGCATCGGCTTCGCGGCTTCCTCGCGCACCGTGACTGCGACGAATGGATTGGTAGAGGGCATCGACTTCGCGCTCGAGCCGGCAGCCACCATCCTCGATGAGGTTGTAACCAACGCCGTTACGGGGGAGGCTGAAAGCCGCCGCTCTCAGGGGACGAACGTCGGAAACATCGACGCCGCAGCCATCGAGAAAGCGCAGATCACGAAGTTCAGCGACGTGTTGACCGGGCGCACCGCTGGTGTGACCGTTCAGGGTACGTCAGGCACGGCGGGCACGGGCCAGCGAATTCGCATTCGAGGCGCAAACTCGCTCTCCCTCAATAACGAGCCGTTGGTTTATGTCGACGGCATCCAGATCTCGAACGGCAACTCGATCGACGTCGGCCTCGGCGGCCAGGCAGTCTCACGCCTCAACGACATTGCAGCCGAAGACATCGAGAGTATTGAAGTGCTGAAAGGACCGGCTGCGACGGCGGTTTACGGCACGAGCGCCGCGAATGGCGTTCTCCTCATCGTCACGAAGCGCGGGCGTGCCGGCAAGCCGCGCTGGAACACGTTCGCGGAGACGGGCAGCGAGAAGGACGTGACGAACTATCCGTCGAACAGCGTGCGCTACATTCTCGTCACGCCGGGAGCCCCGCTGGTTACGTCGGCGGGCGCATACAACATCGCCGCGCGGCGCGGCTGCCGGAACGATCAGATCGCGACCTTTGGCGGCTGCCAGGTGGTCACCGGCGGGCCTTTCCTCATGCCCGATTCTGCCGCTTCGTTCAACACGCTGAAGGACCGCCGCACTACGCCGTTCACGACGGGCAAGCTGACGACTCTCGGCGCCAACGTCGCTGGGGGCGGTGACCAGACCCAGTACTATTTCGGCGTGGACAATCAGACAGAGCAAGGCGTAGTCGAATTCAACACGCTTCGCAAGTTGGCCGTGCGCGGAAACGTCAACACGAGCTTCAACAAGCAACTCGATTTCTCGCTGTCGTCGGGATATACGCGGAGCAATGGCGCGTTCCCGCAAAACGACAACAGCATCTTCAGTCCCGTGATCAACGGTCTGGTCGGGACGGCCTTCTACTATGACCCCGCTCCCGGACAGCGCCAGAATCCGCTGAATTATCGCAGCTATTCGATAAATCAGCTCGCGGAGTACGTCGGACACCAGGATGTCGATCACTTCACGATCGGGACGGTCGGAAACGTTCGCCCGCTGCCTTGGCTCACCGGGAACGCAAACCTTGGCCTCGACTACTTCAATCGGTTTGATTATCGGTCGCTTCAGCCCGGGCGCTTGCCGATTGCGGCATCGTTCGCTGGCGGCCAGCGCACCTCCAGCCACACAACCGAGTACCTGTACACCGGAACGGGTTCACTCAGCGCGCGCTTTGACGTCCTTCCCACGCTTCGATCGACGACGACCGGAGGTGGCTCTTATACTCGGTCGCTGCTGCAAGGTACGTATGGCTTTGGCTCGGGTACCGTCGAAGGGACGCAAAACCTCGGCGCCACGAGCTCGTTGTTCAGCGTCGACGAGCCCTTCAGCGAAGTCATTTCCACCGGTGCGTTCGCGCGGCAGGAACTCGCGTGGCGCGACAAGGTGTTTCTCGCGGGGTCGATTCGAGCTGACGACAACAGCGCGTTCGGTGTCCAGTTCAAGCGAATTTTCTACCCTGGCGCGAACGCGTCCTGGGTGATCGGGGACGAATCCTGGTTCCCGAAGACTGACTACCTGTCCAGTCTTCGTCTGCGTGCTGCGTACGGGCGATCGGGTCAGCGCCCCAATTTCCGCGACGCGTCTACATATTTTGCGCCCGTAGCGGTGCAGATCGGCACGACCGAGCTGCCTGCCGTAACGCTGAGCGGTACCGGAAACCTTGTCCTCAGGCCCGAGAAAACCGACGAGTACGAGTTCGGCGGCGACGTCGGGCTGTACAGGGACCGCGCCTCCTTTCAAATAACGGCGTATCAGAAACGTTCCTCCGACGCGCTGATCCGGCGACGGCTGCAGCCGTCGGCTGGACTGACCGCGAGCCGCTTTGAGAACCTAGGCGGCATCGGTAACCGGGGCATCGAAACGCAGCTCGACGTGAAGGCTCTGCAACTCGAGAACGTGGATCTCAACGTTCATCTCACAGCCAGCACGCTCAAGAATCGGATCATCGCCCTCGGAAAGGGTGTTGCTCCGATCTCGCTCAATCGCGGGCTCCAGGGGCATCGGCCCGGCTACTCGGCAGGCGCATTCTACCAGCGTCCCGTCTATTACAATGACGCGAACAAGGATGGACTGCTCTCTCGGAGCGAAGTGACTCTGGGCGACACCGCTGTCTACGTTGGCGACGCACTTCCGCACTGGAATCGGTCAGCGGGCGGCGACCTGCGACTGTTCAAGGTTGTCCGACTGTCAACGCTGTTCGAGGGACGCGGCGGTAATAAAACCGCCAATTTTGGCGAGTATTTCCGCTGCGGATCGACGAGCAGCACGAAGGGTTGCAATGCGACCGGCGGACTGAGCCCGTCGCTCAAGGAACAGGCAGCGTACATCGCGGCCTACGTCGGGGGTGCCGCCCCATCGCGTGCTGGTACCAGCACCGCCCTCTACGTTGAAAACGCCGGCTTCGTGAAGTGGCGCGAGTTGGCGATCACCATTGATCTTCCTGATAACCTACTCGGATACGTCCGCTCAGCAGGACTCAGCCGGGCGAGTCTTACCCTCGCCGGACGTAACCTGCACACCTGGACGAGCTATACCGGTCTTGATCCCGAGATCGTCGAAGCTGGCACGAGCTTGTTCAATCAGAGCGAATTCAATACGCAGCCGGCCGCGCGGTATTACACGGCGCGCATCAACGTGACTTTCTGAAGGATAGGAGATACCAGATAAATGCGATCCATCCCTTTTGAGCGCGGAGCGGTCCGCGCAATCATCCTGCTTGGAGCGACCGCGCTGTCGGCTGGAGCGTGCAACTCCAAGGACGTGCTCAGCGTCTTCGACCCCGCAGTTGCCACCCCGGGGTCGTTGACCACGATCTCGGCCGTCCCCACCGTCTACGCGGGAGCCGTCGGGGATTTTGCCGCGGCGTTCAACGGCAACGGGCTCACCGACGCGTTCGTGCCGACCACGGGACTTCTCGCGGACGAGTTTCACTCCTCAGACACGTTCACGACACGGAATGACACCGACCGGCGCACCCAAGCCAGTCCGGCCAACGGCAACCTTGCCGACAACGCGTATATCGCGCTTCATAGCGCGCGTCGGTCGCTCGAGGTAGGTGCCGCGCTCGTCAAGAAGTTCTTTCCCAACGCCGATCCGCGCACAGCGGAGTTGACGGCCCTCGCTGGCTACACCTACGTGTCGTTCGGAGAGGCGTACTGCGGCAACGTTCCGGTACCGCCGACGGAGCGGGCGCAGGACATTGTGCCCTCCCCGGGCATCGGAACGCAGGCGCTCTTCGACACGTCGGTCGTTCGGTTCAACGATGCTGTCGCCGGACTAGGCGCATCACCGCCGGCCGCCGCGCTGCCAAGTCTGAATCTCGCTCGCGTTGGATTGGGACGCGCATTGCTTGACAAGGCAAAGTATGCCGAGGCGGCGTCAGCGGTGGCCGCGGTTCCTACGTCGTTCGTGTACAAGGTTTTTTCGTCGGCAAACACGAATCGCGAGCAAAACTCCTTGTTCAACCTGAACGGGTCGAACAGGCGCTACTCGATGTCTGACACTGAAGGAACGAACGGACTCCCGTTCCGCAGCGCGAACGATCCGCGTATCCCGTGGCGTCGGTTCGTGGTCAGCGGCAGCTCGCTCGGTTTTGATCAAACGACCATCGTCTATGAGCAGCGGCTCTACAACAGCTTCGACTCGGACACGCCTCTGGCCGACGGCGTGGAAGCGCGCTTGATCCAGGCGGAAGCGCTTCTCAAGGCCGGCAATCCGACGTGGCTCGACACACTGAACGCTCTCCGTGCCAACTACAGTGCGCTTCAGTCGGCTCGGTTCGACAACTTCGCCGCAGTCTCGGTCGGTGATTCCGTGACCGCGAACACCCTCGCCCCGCTGGTCGATCCAGGGACACCCGAAGCACGGGTCGACCTGCTGTTCCGCGAGCGCGGCTTCTGGCTGTTTGCCACCGGGCACCGCCTCGGGGATCTCCGTCGCCTGATTCGCGACTATGGCCGGGCCCCGAACACCGTATTTCCAGTTGGTACGTCGATAAAGACCGGACCTTACGGGACCGATGTGAATCTCGCGATCGCGTTCGACGAGAAGAACAACACGGCATACAACCCGGCTGCCTGCATTACGACGCAGCCATAGAGAGGCGAAGGTTGAAAACAATGCGGGGCGCCGGTGACGGCGCCCCGCATTGTTTTCATTCGTTCCTTTCAGTGAGAGTCGTCGCGCGGGATCCTGGTCTGCACAACGATCGCCCCATTCCCACCTTCGGTGCCATAGACCGGGGTTGCTTCCATCGCAGTGAAGATGCGGATCAACTCTATGTTTTCAGCGGGAATCTCGTGCAACGAAGCGACATCGAGTCGGAAGACGTTGTCAACGACGAGCAGGACCTGAGGATTGAGCGTTAGGCTGTTCCGACCGCGCGACGTGACCTGCATTGCCCTGCGGAGAGCGTACTGCCCGCGCCCTTCGCTGATCGAGAGGAAGTTCTGCGCCCGGCGCACAGCTTCGAACGCGTCGACGGCGCCGCTCTGCACGATCTGCTCGTGCGTTATGACGCTCGAACTTGCCCAGGCCTTGGGAGCGGCGGACGAATACGCTGTGACGCAACCGGCCGCGGGGATCCCAAATAGCGACGATATTACCAGCATCGAGAGCTGCCGCATGTCCCTCCGGGGTATCAACAGGAATTGACCGCATATATGATCGTCCCGGTCGCGCCACGGCGTCAAGCTGACTGCGCTTCCCCTCGGCCGGCACGTTTAATTTATGCCCTCACCTCAAGGGGTCTTCGTTGGCTTCGAGAAATCCACCGACGGCGGCGCTCCGCGCATCGCCGGATCCGTTACCTCGAAGTACTTCCGCTGCTTCGCGCCCGTCACCTTGGCGGTGAGCGTCGTCGGGAACTGGCGGATATACGTGTTGTATTGCCGGACGGCGTCGTTGTAATCGGTTCGCGCGACTGCAATTCGGTTCTCCGTCCCCGTCAATTCGTCCTGGAGCTGGCGAAAGTTTGCGTCAGCCTTGAGCTGGGGGTAGTTCTCGGAGATCGCCAGCAGCCGGCCTAACGCTCCGCTCATCTGGGCATTGGCATTTGCCATCGCTTCCGGGTCGCCGCCGCCTTTCGCCGAGAGCAGCCGCGATCGTGCGTTTGCCACTTCGGTGAAGATCGTCTCCTCATGCTGCGCATACCCCTTCACCGTACTCACCAAGTTCGGGATCAGATCCGCTCGACGCTGGATCTGCGTCTCGATCTGGCCCTGCGCCGCGCTGGCCTGTTCGTCATAGGTCTGGATGCTGTTGTATCCGCATCCGTTCGCCAGCGTCACAATCGCCAGCGTCGCGATCATTCGTCGATTCATCAATCGTCTCCGTGGCATGGTCTCGAGAGGCAGTTGCCGCGAAAAGTCACGCACCGCTAAAGCTCAGTTGCACAACGTACTTCCCTGACTTCACTGCGCCCGGAGCGAGCTTCCAGGCCAGCTTGGCCTTCTGATTGAGGCAGCTGTTGACCGCCTTGCCCGCCGCTCCACTCCATCGGGCGTCACCGACCGCCGCATTGACGATCCCCTCAGCCGCCACCGTCACGACCATCGCCACGTTCCCGCGGAGTGTCGGGTCGTTTTTTTGCCCGAATTCTGTGTAACAGAACTTTGTCATGCTCTGTTCGCGCTGCACCGCTTCCATCAACTCGCTCGGGGCAGCGGGAACGCTCAGCGCGCCGCCACCGGCGCTGGCCGGCGGAGTAAGCTTTCGTTGCTTGAACGTATCCGGCTCCGCAGGCGGCAGGGTGCTGTGGATGCTTGAGAGATCTGTTGTCTGGGTGGTGTCGAGGTGCGTCGTATCGACAACCATCGTGTCTCGCTTCGCGGTGTCCTTCGGACAGGCCGCGAACAGAAGCATCATCGGAATAACAAGCGACGCGGCGACGCGCGGGTTCGGACGGCGCGCTGCCTGCGACACGTCTCTCATGCTCTTCATCGTGCTTTCCTGGAAGTGGATGATTGGGTTCGGCGAATCATTCGAGTGCTCCCCATGTCAAACGGCAAGCCGATCGACGTAGGCGACCAACCGCTGGAGCCCATCGAGGTAACCAGCGATGAGCTGTTCTGCATCGCGAGGCGACAGCTTTGTCGTACCTCGCACATGCCGGACCACTCGCGTGAACGGCGCGGCATCTATTCCGCCCCGCACGGCGATCGAGGCGACCAGCGCTTCATTGTCGACCGGTGGCGAATCTCCGCCAAGCCGTGAGACGCCGCGGAACACCACCATCAGCGTACTCAGGCTCGCTTCGAGTAGTGTCAACTGCTTGCGACCATCATTTCCCGCTGCCAGTACACCCTGCCGGAATTGTAGCAGCTTTCCCATGGCCTCGCGCTCGACCTGCAAGCGAAGGTCGTTTCGCTCCACGGAAACTCCGTCGAATGGGGGCTCGCCGTAGAGGACCTTGTGCCGATCGAGGATGTCGGCGTACTCCATCGCGAAGATGTCGCTGGACGCACGCCATTCGTCCGTCGTGAGGGTCATCGGCGGCGGACTGCCGCTCGCCGCCCATGCCGCGCCGACTGCCGACGCAGCGCGAAGAGTGTCAGCATGCAGGGAATGAGCAATTACCAGGACATTGTAATCCGATCGCTTGGGGATATGCTCTCCCGCCGCGGCAGATCCGAAAAGCACGACCGAGCGAAGCGCGTCGCCGTACGCCGCGCGTAGCTGCGATACCAACTCATCGAGCGTCATCGTCGCCATTTAGAAGCTCCTTCCCGCGCCGCCACCACCACCGCCGCCGCCACCACCGAAACCACCAAAGCCGCCAAATCCTCCTCCACCACCAAATCCTCCTCCACCCCAGCCACCCGATGGGCGGAGGCGGGTTCGGTGGCGGCGGATCGGGTGGCTGGGGTGGAGGAGGATTTGGTGGTGGAGGAGGATTTGGCGGCTTTG
>JBKJQR010000150.1:0-9234 GCA_046593895.1 Gemmatimonadaceae bacterium
CGAGCGGAACGAGCGGACGCAGGTCCGGCGGAATCACCGGGACCACGTCGAGGATCATCCACTCCGGACGGTTGCGCACATCGCCGCCTTCCGCGGAGAGACGGAACGCGTCCATGATCTTGAGCCGCTTCAGTAGCGCCTTCTTCCGGTGCTGCGACGTCTCGACGACGACCGCGGCGCGGAGTTCTTCCGACACCTTGTCGACATCGAGCTTCATCAGCAGCTCGCGGACAGCGGGCGCTCCGATGTCGGCCTTGAACGCTGTGTCATTCTCTTCGCGCGCCTTGGTGCGCAGCGCGAGGTATTCATCCTCGTCGAGGAGCTGGTTCGCCGATACTTCCTGGCTGCCCGGCTCGATGACGACGTACGCCGAGTAGTAGACGACCTTCTCGAGATCACGGAGCGTGAGGTCGAGGAGATTGCCCATCGGCGATGGCAATGTCTTGAAGAACCAGATGTGCGCGACGGGTACGGCGAGTTCGATGTGACCCATGCGCTCGCGGCGCACCTTGCTCAGGGTCACTTCGACACCGCACCGGTCGCAGATCACGCCACGATAGCGGATCCGCTTGTACTTGCCGCAATGGCATTCCCAGTCCTTGACCGGACCGAAAATCCGCTCGCAGAACAAGCCATCCTTCTCCGGCTTGAACGAGCGGTAGTTGATCGTCTCCGGCTTGGTGACTTCGCCCCATGACCACCAGGTGCGAAGCCCACTCAGCTCGAGACGCTCGCGCTCCTTCGGATCGCGAGGACCACGGATCTCCTCGGGCGAGGCGATCCGGATCTGGATATAGTCGAACGCTGATGCGCGCGCGTCGCGCACGCTACGGAAATCGATCATCGATTAACCCTCGCCTCCATTACCAAAGCCCGGTCCGTTTCCGTTCCCATTTCCCGCGAACGTGTCGCCGGCGCCGGTCGCGCCTAACGTGACCTTGATGCCGAGTGCCTGCAGTTCCTTCACGAGCACGTTGAACGACTCCGGAATGCCCGGGTCGGGCAGGTTCTGACCCTTCACGATCGCCTCGTAGACACGGCTACGGCCGTTGACGTCATCCGACTTGACCGTCAGGATTTCCTGCAGCGTGTGCGCCGCGCCATACGCCTCGAGCGCCCACACTTCCATCTCTCCGAAACGCTGGCCGCCGAACTGCGCCTTGCCGGCCAACGGCTGCTGCGTCACCAGCGAGTACGGTCCGATGCTGCGCGCGTGGATCTTGTCGTCCACGAGGTGCGACAGCTTCAGCATGTAGATCTCGCCGACAGTCACCGCGTTGTTGAACGTCTCGCCGCTGCGACCATCGCGCAGCCAGATCTTCCCGGCCGTCGTGATCCCGGCCAGCCGGAGCAGCTCGCCCGCCGATGCGTCAACGTCGCCGTCGCTCTTCTTGGCGACCATCTGCGCCAGCGCGCGGAACTCCATCTGTTCGAGCAGCTCGGACGCGCCTAACGCCTTGCGCTTCTCGAGCGTCCGCAGTGCAGCCTTTGCCTCGGCCTTGCGCGGCGCTGACACCGCTTCGTCGTCCATCAGCGACTGGTGGAACGCCGACTCGATGTCGATGTTGCCCAGCTCTCGCTCGGCAAACTCCCGCGCCGCTCCGGCGATGTAATCGCGGACGCGATGGAACACATCGCGTGTCTCCTGCGACATGCCGCGCGCCCCGAGATCGTTGATCGTCGCGTCCTGCAGCAGGATGAACTCTTCCTTCCCCGCCGCCGGCATCACGTCCGCCAGGATCTGGCGCACGTCGGCATCGTTGATCACGAGCCGCTCGCCGCGAAGGGCGAGTGCATCGCGGAGCTGTGTCAGCGACGCGAGCTTGAGCAGCAACGAGATCTCGCGCTCGTTGGCACCTTGGAACACCGGCGTCTTCGCATAGAATCCGAGCAGTCGCGCCGCCCACCCGAGGTGGGTTTCGAGGATCTGCCCGACGTTCATCCGGCTCGGAACGCCTAACGGGTTGAGGACGATGTCCACCGGGCGCCCGTCGGGGAGGAACGGCATGTCCTCTTCCGGCACGATGCGCGCGACGATGCCCTTGTTCCCGTGACGTCCGGCCATCTTGTCGCCGACCGAGATCTTGCGCTTCTCGGCCAGGTACACCTTCACCAGCTGGATGACGCCTGGCGGAAGCTCGTCCGGCTGCAGAATGCCGTCGATTCGCTCCTCGGCCCGCTCTTCGATCCGGCTCTTCTCTTCATCGGACGCGTCGATGATCTCGCGCGCCCGCTCGTTGATCTTCTTGTTCTCGACGCGGAACGTCTTCAGGTCGAGCGACGCAATCTTCAGGTCGCGCAGCATCGCCGCGTTGAGCTTCGTCCCGGCCGGAATCGCCTCTTCGACGGTGCCGCTCTTCAGCGCCAGCGCGACACTCTGGCCATCGAGCAACTCGACCAGCTCGGCGTCGCGGACGTCGTTGACGCGGATCTTCTCCTCGCCCTCGAGTCGGCGCACTTCACCGATCCGCTCGCCGCGATCCTTCTCGACGACCTGGTCCTCGATGCGCGAGAAGATCTTGACGTCGATGACGACGCCTTCCATGCCTGGCGAGACCTTGAGCGACGAATCCTTCACGTCCTTCGCCTTCTCGCCGAAGATCGCCGTCAGCAGCTTCTCTTCCGGTGAGAGCTCCGTCTCGCCCTTCGGCGTGATCTTGCCGACGAGGATGTCGCCCGGCTTGACGTGCGCGCCGATGCGGACGATGCCGCGCTCGTCGAGATCGAGCAGCGCTTCTTCCGACACGTTCGGAATTTCACGCGTGATCTCTTCCTGGCCGCGCTTCGTGTCGCGGACGTGCAGCTCGAGCTCCTGGATGTGGATCGACGAATACACGTCGTCACTCACCAGGCGCTCGCTGAGCACGATCGCATCCTCGAAGTTGTACCCGAACCACGGCATGAACGCGACCGTCACGTTCGAGCCTAACGCGAGCTGGCCCATCTCGGTCGCGGCGCCGTCGGCGAGGATGTCGCCGATTTCCACCTTCTGGCCGAGCTTGACGAGCGGGCGCTGGTTGATCGCCGTGTCCTGGTTGGTGCGCCAGTACTTCTTCAGCTTGTAGCGGTCATGCTGCGTGAGACGCGCCAGTGGCCGGTTCTCGTCAGCCTTCGACGTGCGCTCGGCCGGACCGGCATCGACGATGATCTCGTCCGCGGTCACCCGCGACACGACACCCGACCGGCGCGCGATGACGACCGCGCCGGAGTCGATCGCGACCTTCTCTTCGAGCCCGGTGCCGACGAGCGGCGTGCGCGGGTTGAGCAGCGGAACGGATTGCCGCTGCATGTTCGAGCCCATCAACGCACGGTTGGCGTCGTCGTGCTCGAGGAATGGAATGAGCGCCGCGGCGATCGAGACGAGCTGCTCCGGCGCGACGTCCATGAAGTCGATGCGATCGGGCGGCACGAGCGGCACGTCACCCTGCTGTCGGGCGAGCACGAGCTCGTCGACGAACGTCCCGTCGTCGTTGAGCGGCGCATTCGCCTGGGCGATGATGACGTCTTCTTCCTTGTTCGCATCCAGCCACTCGAGCTCACCAGTCACCTTGCCGTCGCGGACGACGAAGTACGGCGTCTCGACGAAGCCGAGATCGTTGACGCGCGCGTAGCAGGCGAGCGACGTGATCAGGCCGATGTTCGGGCCTTCCGGCGTTTCGATCGGGCACATGCGCCCGTATTGCGAATAATGGACGTCGCGGACTTCGAAGCCGGCGCGCTCACGGGTCAGGCCACCCGGTCCGAGGGCCGACAGGCGACGCTTATGCGTCAGCTCGGCGAGCGGATTCGTCTGATCCATGAACTGCGACAGCTGCGACGATCCGAAGAACGCCTGGATGACCGCGCTGACCGTCCGCGCGTTGACCAGGTCGTCGAGCGAAATCTTCTCGGGATCGGTGTTGATCGACATGCGCTCCTTCACCAGGCGCGCCATGCGGGACAAGCCGACCGAGAATTGGTTCGCGATCAGTTCACCAACCGACCGGATGCGACGGTTGCCGAGGTGATCGATGTCGTCCACATGACCGCGTCCCTCGTGGAGCTCGACGAGGTAGCGGATGATCGCCACGAAGTCTTCGCGCGTGAGCACGGTGACATCGGACGCCGTCGTCAGCTGGAGACGCTGGTTGATCTTGTAGCGGCCGACGCGGCCGAGATCATAACGCTTCGGTGAGAAGAACAGGCGCTCGAGCGCCTGCTTCGCCGTCTCCATGTTCGGCGCATCGCCGGGCCGGAGGAGCGTATAGATCTGCTGCAGTGCTTCCTTCTCGTCGCTGGTCGGGTCCTTTGCCAGCGTGTTCTTGATCAGCATCGACTCGGCGCGACCGGAGCTGACGAACACCTGCACGCGCGTCACCTCGGCCTTGCGCAGCTTCTTGAGCAGGGTGTCGGTGAGCGATTGTCCGACGTCGGCAATCACTTCGCCCGACTCCTCGTTGACGACGTCGACGGCGAGCACGCGACGCGCCGGGCGCTCTCCGCGCTCGACCGCGTCGATCTCGTCGCGGATGTCAACGGTCATGTACGAGGCGAACACCTTCACCGTATTGATCTTCTGGCGGCGGAGGCGGTTCAGCACTTCCTCGGTCAGCTCGTCGCCTTCCTTGACGAGCAGCTGATTTTCGGCGCGCTCGCGCTCGGCGCGCGCCTTCTTGGTCCGCGCCTTCGGCGCGTCCTCGGCAGTCGCTTCACCTGGAAGCGCGATGTCTTCGGCGATGATCGCACCGAGGATCTCGCGCAGGTCGCCGCGGCTCTCGCGCTTCTTGTTGAGATCGAGCTCACGGACAGCGAAGAAGAGCCGGAGAATGTCCGAGTTGTTCCCGTAGCCAAACGCGCGCAGCAGCGCGGTGGCCGGGAACTTCTTCTTCTTGTCGATGTGGACATACACGATGTCGTGGATGTCGACGGTGAACTCGACCCATGATCCGCGGAACGGGATGATTCGAGACGAGATCAGCCGCTGTCCGTTCGGGTGCGTCGACTCCTCGAACACGACGCCCGGCGACCGGTGGAGCTGGCTGACGATCACCCGCTCCGCGCCGTTGATGACGAACGTTCCGAGCGAGGTAAGAACCGGGAGCTCGCCGAGATAGACCTCCTTCTCGATGATGTTCCGCGGGCGCTTGACCCCGTTCACTTCCTCGTTGATGACGAGTTGCAGCGTCGCCTTCAACGGGGATGAGTATGTCATGTCGCGCTCGATGCACTCCTCGACCGAGTATTTCGGCTCGCCGAGGTGATAGCGCACGAACTCGAGAGAGAAGTTTTCGTGGACGTCGGTGATCGGGAACAGGTCCTTGAAGACCCGCTCCAGTCCGACATCTTCACGGTCGTAGGCGGCCGCATCCAGCTGGAGGAGCGCCTCGAAGGCGCGCGTCTGAATGTCGAGGAGATGGGGCATGTCCATCCCCTGCTCGAGCTTCGCGAAAGAAATCTGTTTCATCAGGCTATGCATGTCTCACCCGCAGGCAGGCGAAAAACGCCCCGTTCCCCTCGTAGTGAAATTCGCAGCCATGCAGCTGCGGCTTTCCGTACGTGGAACGGAGCTGTTCAGGAACTTCGATTGTCGAACTGGTGGCGCTGAGCACAGAGGCGGGCCGGGTAAAGGAAGGGGGCGGGGCGACCGGGCGGCGATTGATCGCCGCCCGGCACCCGACTCCCTTACTTCACCTCGACGGTCGCGCCCTGCTCTTCGAGCTTCGTCTTGATCGTGTTCGCTTCGTCCTTCGTGACGCCCGACTTCACGACCTGCGGGGCGCCGTCAACAAGGTCCTTCGCTTCCTTCAGGCCAAGGCCCGTGATCTCACGAACGACCTTGATGACCTGAATCTTCTTCGCGCCCGGCTCCTTGAGCGTGACGGCAAACTCCGTCTGCTCTTCGACCGCGGCCGCTGCACCACCACCACCCGCGCCACCAGCGGCCGCGGCTCCACCGCCCACCGGGGCGGCCGAGATGGTGACGTTGAACTTGCTCTTGAAAGCTTCGATCAGCTCGGCGAGTTCGAAGACCGACATGTTGCCGATCGCCTCGATGATCTCGTCCTTGCTCATGGTCGCGTTAGCCATTGTCGTTCTCCTCAATAAAACCCAGGCGATTCCTGGGATGTGAATCAGGCTGGCGCGGTACCGCTTCGGCGCGCGCCGTTTCCGCCTGGGACGTTATTTCGCCTCGTCGCGCTGAGTCTTCAGCGCGTCGAGGGCACCCGCGAACATGTACAGCAATCCATTCAGCGCGCCGACGAATGCTGCCATCGGAGCCTGCATGCTGGCACCGAGTTCGGCGAGCATCTGCTCGCGCGACGGCATCGACGCCAGTTTCTTCACCTGCGCTTCGTCAATCGCGACACCCTCGAGCATCCCGCCCTTCACGGTCGGGCGCTGCTCGTTCTCCTTCGCGAAGTCCGTAAGGAGCTTCGCGGCCGAGACCGGGTCCTTGCTGACGATGAGCCCTGTCGGGCCCTTCAGCCGGGTGCCCACAAGCCCGCTGTCGTTGACCGCACGAAGCGCGAGCGTGTTCTTGATGACGACGTATTCGATCCCCGCCTTCTTCAATCGGCGACGGAGGTCGGTCATCCGCTTCACGTTGAGGCCAGTGAAGTCTGTATAGTAAAGCGCTTTCGCGCCCTTGATCTTGGTGGTGAGCTCGGTGACGAGCTGCTCCTTGTCGTTGCGCTTCATCGCTCGTTACCGGTATGGGGTGGCGTCAACGGTGACGCCGGGTCCCATCGTGCTGGAGACCGCAACGTTGCGAATGTAAACGCCCTTCGCCGCAGTCGGCTTCGAGCGCATCAGCTGATCCATCAGCGCGCCGAAGTTCGTCTCGAGCGACTCGAGCGAAAACGAGACCTTGCCGATCGGCGCGTGAACATTGCCGCCCTTGTCGACGCGGAATTCGATCTTGCCGGCCTTCGTCTCGCGGACCGCACGTGCGACGTCGAACGTCACGGTGCCAGCCTTCGGATTCGGCATGAGACCACGCGGACCGAGCACGCGGCCGAGCTGGCCGACCTGCCCCATCTGGTCCGGTGTCGCGATCAGGACGTCAAAATCGAGCCAGCCGTCCTTGATCTTCTGCACAAACTCGACGCCGATGAAATCCGCGCCCGCTGCTTCCGCTTCGCGCGCCTTGTCGCCGATGGCGATGACGAGCACGCGCACCGCTTTGCCGGTACCCGCGGGAAGCACGACGGTGCCGCGGACGACCTGATCCGCGTGTCGCGGATCGACGCCGAGGCGAACGGCGACCTCGATCGTCTCGTCGAACTTCGCGAACGCGCCGGTCTTCACCAGCTCGAGCGCCTGCTTCGACTGATATCCCTGTCCTTCGACGCGCTTCTCGGCGCTCTTCCGGTACTTCTTGCCGTGGGCGTGGGTGGTCATCCGATGACCTCCAGTCCCATCGAGCGAGCAGCGCCGGCGACCATCGCCATCGCCGACTCGAGCGTGTCGCAGTTCAGGTCGGGCATCTTGATCTCGGCGATCTTCTTGACCTGGGCCTTGGTGACCTTGCCGACTTTCGTACGGTTAGGCGCGCCAGAGCCCTTCTCGATGCCAGCTTCCTTCTTCAGCAGGACCGCCGCGGGCGGGGTCTTGGTGATGAAGGTGAACGACTTGTCCGAAAAAATCGTGATCTCGACCGGGAGAATCGTGTCCTGGCCCTGCGTCCGAGCGTTGAACTCTTTGCAGAAGGCCATGATGTTGATGCCCTGCGGACCGAGAGCCGTTCCGACCGGGGGCGCTGGATTTGCCTTCCCCGCCGGAATTTGCAGCTTGACGAACCCTACCGCTTTCTTCGCCATCGTTGCCTCGGTGTTGCGTACCACCGCGCTGTCGCGCGGCCAAGACTCCCACTGTTTTTTATCGTCGAAGTGGTTGTCGACGTCCCTCGTTCATCTCGCCCGCGTGGGCAATGACCCGGCGATGCGAAATGATGAACCGCTCCTGCCTAACGTTCTTCCCTCGTCCCTCGTCGCCGTGTTGACCAGCGCCCGGCGCAGCGATCCTTCAGTAGCCCTTCAGCTGCAGGTAGTCCAGCTCCACGGAGGTCGGCCGTCCGAACAGGCTGACGCTCACGCGAACCTTCCCCTTGTCAGCCATCACCTCTTCGACCGTCCCGTTGAAATCGGTGAACGGACCTTCGGTGATCGCCACTGCCTGTCCGATGAGGAACGGAATCTCCTCCTTCGGTGCCTCTTCTTCCGCCTCGTCGACGATGCCGAGGAGGCGATTCACTTCGTCTGCACGGAGCGGCTGCGGGAACCGGTCTTGTACACCAACGAACTTGATGACTCCCTGGATCCCGCTGATCGTGTGCTGCGTTTCCTGGTCCATCAGCATCTCGACGAGCACATAGCCCGGGTAGAGCTTCCGCTCGACGTTCACCTTCTTCCCGTTCTTGATCTCGACGACTTCCTGCGTCGGGACGAGTGCCTGACGAATCGCGCGCTCTTCCGCCGGCCGCGTGTCCTGCTCGATTTTTCGCACGACGAGCGAACGGACCTTGTTCTCGTGGCCCGCGGTCGTCTGTACGGCGTACCAGCGATGCTCGCTCATCAGCGCCCCGCGAATAACGACGGCAGCCCCTTCACGAGGATCAGCTGCAGTACAAAGTCGAGCAGCCCGATCAGCGCACCGATGAAGAGAACGAAGAGGATGATCCGCCATGTCGCATCGAACGTCTGACTCCGATCCGGCCAAGTCACCTTTTCCATCTCATCACGAACGGCTCCGAGGAACGAGGGGATGCCGCGGAAAAATGCCGCGACCTTCTCGACGCCAGAGCGCGAACTGGGGGCCGCCTGGGTCCCCATTTACTTCGTTTCCTTATGAAGCTGATGCTTGTTGCAGCGCGGGCAATACTTCTTCCACTCCACGCGCTCCGGGTGCAACCGCTTGTTCTTCATCGTGAAGTAATTGCGGTTCTTGCACTCGCTGCAGGCCAAAATGATCTTCTCGCGTGCCATTTCCTTCTATCTCCTCTATATGCCGCCTACCGTTGCCGCCGTCGCCTGACGCTAATGGCTAAAGGCCCTCGCGAGCCGTTAGCCATTAGGCGTTAGCGTCCAGCGACCGCGGAGAGTCGCGACAGTACGAACTGCGGCAGTCGCTGCAGTATTGGTTACTTCAGGATCTTCGCGACGACGCCGGCGCCGACGGTGCGGCCCCCCTCGCGGATCGCGAACCGGAGCCCCTCGTCCATCGCGATCGGCGTGATCAGCTCGATCGTCATCTGCA
>JBKJQR010000157.1:0-7186 GCA_046593895.1 Gemmatimonadaceae bacterium
GGGACGAGGGACGAGGGACGGGGGGGGTGGTCAGTTGGGGCGGGTGCGGCTGGAGGCGGGGTTTCGCGCTGAACGAATCATCGTTAACAGCAGGCGCGTGATACTGCGGAGCAGGGCAATCCGGTCTTCGAGGACCGCCGACCCGAGGGAGGCTTGGGTGCTCAGGTACCAGACCCGCACTTCGGCGGCCGATCCGAGCGCGTATTCGTAATATCGGACTCGATCGCGTGCCGATTGGCGCGGATAGCCCTCGGCGACGTTTGCCGCAACGGATCCCGCGGCGCGACAGAGCTGGGCAGCGATGGGCACAAATCGCGGATCGCTCGCAATCGTGCGCGTGTCTAGCTCGACGCAAACCGAAAGGAACGAGGCGAGGCGGAACGCCTGGACCCGCCAAATCACATCCCGCCGAATCGCCTCGGGCACACTCGCTTCCCATTCATCAAGCGTCATGGTGCGACAGTAACCGGTCCCTCGTCCATCCCGTGATCGATTTCGCGCGCGCACACGCACCCCCCCGCCCATCGCGCATCGACGCTCTCTCTCCCTCGTCCCTCGTTGTTTCTCGTTCATCCCGCATCCCGGTGCTGCCGTTTCGTGCATCCGGCATCCCGGTCCTGCTGTTTCGTGCATCCGGCATCACGCATCGCCTCCTCGCGTTCCGTTCATCGCTGCTTCGAGTATCTCGTGCATCGGTGTTGCTCTCGTGCATCGCAGTCGCAGAACCATCCGCCAGCTATATTCCCGCTCATGTCCCTCATCGCCCCCGCCGATCCCCGACCGATTCACTTCGTTGGCATCGCGGGCGCCGGCATGAGTGCGCTCGCTGAGCTCCTCGTCCGCCGCGGTGCGACCGTGACCGGTTGTGACAGCAACCTCGCCGGCGCGGCCGATCTTCGGACGCTGGGGCTCGAACTGCACGAGGGGCACGACCCGGCGCACGTCGATGGCGCGCGCGCGGTCGTCGTCACCTCCGCGGTGCCGAAGAACCATCCCGAACTCGAACGCGCGCGCGCACTCGGCATCCCGGTGATCCGGCGCGCCGAAGCGCTCGGCGAAGCGGTGGCCGGTACGACGCTGGTCGCCATCGCCGGCACGCATGGCAAGACGACGACGACCGTCCTCACCACCGAAGCGCTTCGCGCAGCGGGGATTGATGCGACCGGTGTCGTCGGCGGCCGGGTTGGAAGCTGGGGAGGAAATCTCAGCGAGGGAGGGGAAGAC
Source organism: Gemmatimonadaceae bacterium (assembly GCA_046593895.1). Lineage (GTDB taxonomy): Bacteria > Gemmatimonadota > Gemmatimonadetes > Gemmatimonadales > Gemmatimonadaceae > JABFXC01. The sequence goes on from JBKJQR010000157.1 coordinate 1,225, forward strand.
GTCTTCGTCGTCGAGGCAGATGAGTACGACCGCTCGTTCCTCGCACTCGCGCCGACGATCGCCGTCGTCACCAACGTCGAAGCCGATCACCTCGACATCTACCGCGATCTCGACGACATCCGCGCCACCTTCGCCACCTTCGTCCGCGGTGCGCGGCAGATCGTGCTCTGCGCCGACGATGATGGCGCGAACACGCTCCAGGTTCCGCTCGGCGCCGAGATCTTTCGGTACGGGATCGCATCGCAGGACGCGCGCGTCCGGGCGACCGGGCTCGCGCTCGCGCCGGACAGTTCGCACTACGCGGTCGAGTTCGACGGTCAGGCGTTAGGCAGCGTCACCTTGCCGGTGCCCGGTCGTCATAACGTGCTCAACTCGCTCGCCGCGATCGCCAGCGGGCTCGCGCTCGGCGCAACGGTCGGCGCGATGGCGAACGGGCTTGCCCGCTTCGCCGGCGTCGAACGACGCTTCCAGCGGTTAGGCGAGACAGCGGGGGTCGCGATCGTCGACGACTACGCCCACAATCCGACCAAGGTCCGCGCCGCCCTCGAGACGGCGCGCGTCGCATTTCCGGGCCGGCGGCTCGTCGCCGCGTTCCAACCGCACCTCTTCACGCGGACGCGCGATTTCGCGCGCGAATTCGGCGCGTCGCTGTCGATCGCCGACGTCGTGCTCCTTACCGAAATCTACCCGGCGCGGGAGAAGCCGATCGATGGTGTGACGTCGGGCCTCGTCGCCGATGGCGTGCGTGCCGCGGGGAAGACGGTTGCCTGGCGCGGCGACCGCAGCGCGCTCGCCGACGCGCTGGCCGGGATCGTCAGGCAGGGTGACGTCGTCGTCACGATCGGCGCTGGCGACATTACACGCACCGGTCCGGAACTGATCGCGCGACTCGGCTCGGCGCCGGTCGTGCGATGACGGGCGGCCGGGCCGACGGCGCGCCCACCGCGCCGCGATCGGCACTCGAGCGCGGGGCGAGGATCGCGGTCGTCGCCATGGTCGCCGCGCTGATCCTCTCGCTGCCGTGGACCGGCCCCGTCGCGCTGCGGCGGCTGGTCTTTTTCCGCGTGCGCAAGGTCGAGATCCGGGGCGCGGTCTACCTCACCCCGTCGGAGATCCTCGGCAAGCTGCGCGTCGACTCGACGGCCAATGTCTGGGATGATCCGTCGCCGCTGGTCGCGCGGCTGATGACGCACCCGCAGATCCGGTCGGTCAGCCTAACGCGAAAGCTCCCGGCGACGCTGGTCGTCCGCGTGCAGGAGAACATGCCCGTCGCGCTCGTCCCCAACGCGAAGGGCTTCGCGGTGATCGATGGCCATGGCCTCCCGCTCCCGATCGATCCCGCGGCGACGAAGCTCGACCTGCCCATTCTCGCCGGTCGTGACACCGCGATCGCACGGCTGCTCGCCGAGTTGCGCGCCGGGTATCCGGCGCTCTTTGCGCGGGTGAGCGAAGTGCGGCGGCAGGGACGAAACGAGTTGCTCGTTCGTCTACCGGCCACCCGCGTCCGCGCGCTCGACAACGTCACCGCGGATCGCCTCGCCCAGGTCACCGCGGTTGAAGACGACCTCGCGCGGCGCCATGTTGTGGTGGCCGAGCTCGACCTTCGATACCGCGACCAAGTCATCGCCCGCCTGCAATGAACCCTGAACGCCTCGTAGCTGGTCTCGACATCGGATCCGCGAAGACCACCGCCATCATCGCGGAGGTCGTCGGCGACTTGCCGAAGCATCCGCAGATCCGCGTCCTCGGCGTCGGGCAGGCGCGAACACTCGGCATGCGTCGCGGTGTCGTCGCCGACATCGAGGAAACGACACGCTCGATCCGCAAAGCGGTGCAGGACGCCGAGCGCATGGCCGGCGTCGAGGTGCAGGCGGTGTACGCGGGGATCGCCGGTGAGCATGTGCGGGCGATGACGAGCAGCGGCATCGTCGCGGTGAATGGCGCGGAGATCAAGCGCGCCGATGTCGAGCGAGCGAATGAAGTCGCCCGCGCCCAGGCGATTCCGCAGGACCGCGAGCTGCTGCACGCGATTCCGCAGGAGTATTGCGTCGACAAGAACGAAGGGATTCGCGATCCGGTCGGGATGATCGGCATGCGGCTCGAGGTCGAGATGTATCTCGTCACGATCGGGAGCTCGCCGGCGGTGAACCTCCGCAAGAGTGTCGAGCGCGCGGGTTACGAGACGCGCGAGCTGGTGCTCGAGCCACTCGCCAGCGCGCTCTGCGTGCTCACCGACGACGAGAAGGAGCTCGGTGTCGCGCTCGTCGAAATGGGCGCGGGCACCACCGACCTCGCGATCTTCCACGAGGGCAAGATCCGCCACCTCGGCACGATCAACTATGGCGGCAACAACGTCACGAGCGACATCGTCCACGGACTCGGCGTCACGCAGACCGACGCCGAGCGGTTGAAGGAGCAATACGGCTGCGCCTACGAGCCGATGGTGAAGCTCGGCGAGCCGATCCAGCTCCCGAGCACCGTCGCGCAGGGCGATCGACAGATTCCGCGCGAGCTGCTCGCGCACATCATCCATCAGCGCATGGACGAGATCTTCGACCTCGTCGCGCGCGACATCGCGACCGCCGGCTATGCGGGCAAGCTGTCGGCGGGGATCGTGCTCACCGGCGGCGCAGCGGCGATGAGCGGGGCCGCCGAACTGGCGTCGGATTCATTCGGGACTGGCGTGCGCGTCGGATCGCCGGTCGAGAACGTCGGCGGGCTGAGTGACTCGGTCGACTCGCCCCGCTTCGCGACGGTCGTCGGTCTCGCGCAATACGGCGCGCACCGCCTGCACATCAACGGCGCAATGGCCAACGCGCGCGGAGCGGGGCGCGGTGGCGACGGCAACGTCGATCGCCTCGCTCGCCGCGTGAAGGACTGGTTGCAGGACTTCTTCTAGTCGCGAGCCCGCTGTGAAGCCCGGGAAAGGGGCACGCCAGCAACGTCGCTCGATCAATTATCTGATATCCACTTACCAGTTGTGGATAACTTCCAGGCAAGAAAGTCTGAAATCTTTTTGACGATGGCTCGTCCCAACTGCGGGTATGGTCTTACCGGAAAAAGCTGTTAGATTCGCGTCGCGCCAGGAAAGTTGATCTGCTACAGGCGCACGACTTATCCACAGCGCCATGCCTGGTCGTCCTGCTCGGGACGTTCCTACCGCGATTGGCTCTCGCTTCACCTCGCCGCACAAGAGGCTCTTCCGCAATGATCTTCGAATTCGAAGAGAACACGTCGCAGAACGCGCGGATGAAGGTCGTCGGTGTCGGCGGTGGTGGTGGCAACGCCGTGAACCGAATGATCGAGGAGCGGCTCGAGGGCGTCGAGTTCGTCTCGGTGAACACGGATGCGCAGGCGCTGCTCAGTTCGAAATCGGACATCAAGATCCAGATCGGGAAGAAGCTGACGCGAGGACTCGGTGCTGGCGCGCGCCCCGAGATCGGCCGTCAGGCAATCGACGAGAATCGCGACGAGGTGGTTCGCGCGCTCTCCGGCGCTGATCTCGTCTTCGTCACCTGCGGCATGGGCGGCGGCACTGGAACCGGCGCCGCCCCGATCATCTGCGAGCTCGCGCGCGAAGTCGGCGCGCTCACGGTCGGCATCGTCACGCGCCCGTTCCTTTTCGAGGGACGGAAGCGGATGCGCCAGGCCGAGCTGGGCATCGCCGAGATGCGGAAGCACGTCGACACGATGATCGTCGTGCCTAACGAGCGGCTGCTCGCCGTCGTCGGGAAGGGAATCCCCTTCCAGGACGCGCTGAAGAAAGCCGATGAAGTGCTGCTCCACGCGACGCAGGGCATCTCGTCGCTGATCAGCGTCACCGGCCTCGTGAACGTGGACTTCGCCGACGTGCGCACCGTCATGCAGGCTGGTGGATCGGCGCTGATGGGCACCGGTGTCGGCCGCGGCGAGAGCCGCGCCATGGAAGCGGCGCAGCAGGCGATCGCGTCGCCACTGCTCGACAACGTCTCCGTCTCCGGCGCGACCGGCGTCCTCGTCAACATCACCGGTGGCGCCGACCTCACCCTCGGCGAAGTCCACCAGATCAACGAGATCATTCACGATGCCGTCGGCGACGACGCGGAAATCATCTTCGGCGCGGTACACGAGCCGGCGATGCAGGGCGAGATTCGCGTCACCGTGATCGCGACCGGCTTCGACAAGGCGATGCAGATCGGCGGGTCGATCTCCGAGCCGGTGTCGGCGCCGAAGGGCGCACCGGTGATCCCGTTCCCGAGCCGCCCGCAGCGTGTGAGCTCGGTGACGCCGCGGACGACGCCGTCGTCTGATATTCCGAGGCGCGGCAACACGACGCTACCGGCGCAACCGCAGACTCCGCAGTCCCCGTCGCAGGATCTCTCCGACATGGAGATCCCGACGTTCATTCGGAGGCAGATGGATTGAAGACCTGGGCCGTACGTACTGGGACCTACGCGGTGGTGGCGATGCTCGCCGCGGCCGCGCTGCGTTTTACCCCGGCGATCGAAGCACCCGCACCGGGACGACTGCTCGTCGAGCCGTCACCGGCGGTACAGGCGCTCATCCAGCGGACTGATACCCTCGCCCGCGGTGAGACGATCGTCGGCGTCCTCGGGCGCGGTGGAGTGTCGGAGCGCATCGCCCGCGAGGCGCTGGCTGCGGCGAAGATGCTCGACCCGCGCAAGGTGCCGGCCGGCATGCCGATTACCGTGAGCTCGCTCGCCACCGACTCGGCGCCGACCGAAATCGTCTTTCAGCTGGCGATCGATCATCTCGTCCGCCTGACGCGCACGGCCGCCGGCTGGGTCGGCGCCGAGCAGCATCTCCCGTGGACGACTGATACGCTCACCGTCGCCGGCCGTATCGCGTCGACGCTGTACGAAGCGCTCGATTCGTCGGCGGCCACCGTGCTGCCCGGGCCGGCGCGCGCCGAGCTGGCGTGGACGCTGGCCGACATCTACGAATACCGGATCGACATGAGCCGCGACCTCCAGGTCGGCGACCAGTTCCGGATGGTGGTCGAGCGGAAGCGCGGGCCTAACGGTGCAGTGCGCGTGGGCGACATCCTCGCCGCCTCGTTCACCAACGGTGGCTCGACGATCGAGGCGGTGCGCTTCGAGAGTGCGTCGGTTGGCGGGTCGTACTTCGATGGCGAAGGGAAGTCGTTGCGGGCGCCCTTCCTTCGTGCGCCGCTCTCCTTCCGCCGGATCTCCAGCGTCTTCGGCATGCGCAAGCATCCGATCCTCGGCATCGTCCGCGGGCACATGGGCACCGATTACGCCGCGAACATCGGAACTCCGGTGCGCGCCGTCGGTGACGCGACGGTGATGTTTGCCGGATGGAAGGGCGGCTATGGCAACATGGTCATCCTCCGCCACCGGAACGGCTTCGTCACCCGGCACGGCCATCTCCGCGGCTTCGCCAGCGGCATCCGCGCCGGCAAGCATGTGACCATCGGACAGACCATCGCCTACGTCGGGACCACCGGGCTGTCGACCGGCCCGCACCTTCACTTCGAGGTGATCGTCAACGGCGTGCAGAAGGATCCGCGCGTCGCGCTCCGGGTGAAGGGTGGGGAACCGATCCCGAGCGGCGAACGGACGCGCTTCATGGCGCTGCGGACCGAGATGGTCGCGTTGCTCGACCGCGCGCCTAACGGCCAGCAGCTCGCGCTGCGCTGAACCGATGTCGGGCACCATCGCCGCGCGGACGTGACGCGCTGGCTGATCGCGGCGATCATCGGTCTGATGATCGCCGCGCTGCATTATGGCCGCGCGCTCGGGCTCTCGCCTAACGCGGGCGCGCGGCGGCCGGCCGGGGAACATGCTGGCCTCCGCGTGGTTGCCGCCGCGCTGCGGGCGATCGCCGCGGCGACGGTCGTCGCGCTCCTTCTCGGCGCGCCCGCAGCGCGGCGGCAACCACGCGGAGGCCAGCATGTTCCCCGGCCGGCCGCCGCGCGCCCGCGTTAGGCGAGAGCCCGAGC
>JBKJQR010000005.1:0-11475 GCA_046593895.1 Gemmatimonadaceae bacterium
AAGAACATAACGGTCCTCGCCGAGGTGATCGCGCTGAATCTCCTGCTGCGCTATAGCGGGATCGATGCGGCGCAGCTATTCAACGAGCGGTTGATGGCGCGAATGAACGCCGCCGGTGCGCCCGGCGCCAAGCTCGCGGCGGCGAGCGTACGTGACTACCTGATGGAGGACGATGAATAATCCAGCGACCGCGTTACGCGCGGTCATCGCGGCGCACGGCGAGCTGGCCGCTGGCCTCGTCTCTGCCGTTGACCGCATCACGGGGCGCGGATCGGCCCTTGGCATCCTCAGCAACGTCGGTCTCGGCGCCGAGCAGATGGAAGCGACGATGCGCGAGCGCATCGAGCGCGATGGCGTGCGGGCGATCTTCACCGACCTGCCGAGTGGGAGTTGGACGATGGCGGCGCGGCGTGCGATGCGCGGCAACGACGAAGTGGTACTCATCACCGGTGTCAACCTCGCCGCGCTGCTGGAGTTCGTGATGCGCGACGATCTCGACCCGGCGTCGGGTGCGCGCTCCTGCGTCGACCGGGCGCGGGCGGCGATCGGCGTGGTTACCGGCGGCGGGGGTGCGCGTGCCACTTGATCTCTGCCGCATCGACGACCGGTTGATCCACGGACAGGTCGTGCTCGGCTGGGGACAACAGATGCGACTCGGTTTCATCGTCCTCGTTGACGATGAAGTGGCGGGCAGCGATTGGGAGCGTGAGCTATACCGGATGGGCGTGCCGCCGGAGGTCGATGTGGTATTCGAGACCGTGGATGGCGCAGCAACGCGACTGTCCGAATTCGAGCGCGATCCACGCCCCGGCATCCTTCTCACCGGCGACGTCGATTCGATGGTACGCCTCGTCGGAAAGTGTTCCGCGCTCCGCGCAGTGAACCTCGGCGGCATTCATCACAAGAGTGGTCGTGTGCAGCGCCTTCGCTACGTGTTTCTCTCGCCCGAGGAAGAGCTCGCGCTGCGCTCGCTGGAGAGTCGCGGCGTCGCTGTCACGGCACGCGATGTACCCGGGGCGCGACCGGTCGCGCTGTCCGACTTGCTTGCCGGAAAGGGTGAGTGATGCCTGACCTGCACCTGCTCTCGCTGACCGCCGTTGGCGCGGTACTCGGTCTTGACGCGGTCAGCTTTCCGCAGGCGATGATGTCGCGCCCGATCGTCGCGTCGACGATCGGGGGGGCGATCGTCGGCGACCCGGTGGCCGGCCTGCTCGCCGGCGCGGCGCTCGAGTTCGTGGCGCTGGAGACGCTCCCCGTTGGTGCGTCGCGCTATCCGGAGTGGGGATCGGCGTCGATCGTCGGTGGAGCATTGCTCGGGAGCTACGGCGAGGCGTCGCCGGGCGGACTGTCGGTCACGCTGTTCGCCGCGATCGCCACCGCGTGGATCGGCGGCTGGACGATGGTGCAGATGCGCGGGCTCAACGGCCTGATGGCGCGGCGCTTTCGCGTGGCGATCAACGCCGGGAGCCCGACCGCGGTCGTCGGGCTGCAGTTCGCCGGCCTGCTCGCCGACCTGCTCCGCGGCGGACTGCTGACGCTGATGGCGCTGCTCGCGTTCGAGCCGCTGATGCACGCAGCGTTAGGCGTTTGGGGGGCAAGCCCGCGCTATTCGCGCGCCGTATCCGTCGGCGTCGCGGCATCGGTGGCGTCGGGTGCGGTCTGGAAGCTTTTTCGCGGAACGGCTGGGGCGCGCTGGTATCTGCTCAGCGGGCTTGCGCTCGGCCTCGTCGTCATGGCGTTCCTGTGACCGCGCCGCGACGCACCACACCGGCGGCCGGGCAGGCGGCGCCCGCCGCGCCGCATTCGCCCCCGACGCTGCCGCTGATCATCCGCGTGCAGATCGCCATCCGGCTGTTCATGATCCAGAGCGCCTGGAACTACGAGCTCCTGCTCGGCAACGGCGTCGGGTTCTGCATCGAGCCCGCGTTGCGCCGGCTGCCCGGCGGGAAGGGAGGCGTTGCCTATCGTGAGGCACTGGCCCGCGAGAGCCAGTACTTCAACGCCCATCCCTATCTCGCCGCGGTGGCGGTCGGCGCCCTGGCCCGCGCCGAGCTCGAAGGGGCACAACCAGCCCGCATCGAGCGCTTTCGCACCGCGCTCTGCGGACCGTTAGGCAGCGTCGGCGACCGGCTGGTCTGGGCCGGCTGGCTCCCGTTCTGTTCGTTGCTCGCGCTCGCCGCCTACGGGCTCGGGGCCGGGCCGGTCGCCGTCCTCCTGCTCTTCCTCGGCTTGTACAACGCCGGGCACGTCGGCTTGCGTGCGTGGGGATTGTCGGTTGGCTGGCGCAACGGGATGCGGGTCGCCAGCGCACTGGCGGTGCCGGTGCTCCGCGAGGGGCCGGCGCATCTCGCGCGGGCCGCGGCGCTGGTCGCCGGCATCGCGCTCCCTCTCGCGTTAGGGAGGGCCATCGGTCCCGGTCGGGCGGTACTCGGTGGAGTCGTGCTGATCGTCGCACTCATGGGGACGCTGGCGGCGCGCCTCCCCGCCTGGCTGCAGGGATGGAGACTCGCACTCGGCGTGCTCGCCATCTGGATCGCTTACTCGCTGGCAACGTACACGGTGGTCCGATGAACGCTGAACGCTCCGTCACGATCGCGAATCGCAACGGCATTCACGCACGACCGGCGGCCGAGATCGTGAAGATCGCCGCCAAGTTCAAGAGCGAGGTGGTGCTCATCCGTGATGACCTCGAGGTCAACGGCAAGAGCATCATGGGCGTAATGATGCTGGCTGCGGAATTCGGCTCGACACTCGACATCCGCGCCGCCGGCGAGGACGCGGCCGCGGCCGTCGAGGCGATCGCAACCTGCATCGCCAACAAGTTCGGGGAGCGCTAGTGGAGCGAACGCACACCGGCATCCCGGCCGCGCCGGGAATCGCGGTCGGGCCTGTGTACCTCCTGCGCTGGGAGGTGCCCGAGGTGCGCTATCGCATAATCCCCGACGAGATGGTGCCACACGAGATTGGTCGCTTGCACGAGGCTCTCGAACGCGCCAAGTCGCGGCTCCACCAGGTGCGCGAGCGCGCCGAGCGACACGCCGGCACTGACGAGGCGGCGATCTTCGACGTGCAGGCCTCCATGCTCGAGGACAGTGAGCTGATCGGCGCCGCCGAGGCGTATATCCGCCAGAATCTCGGCGCCGAGAAGGCGTTCGATCTCGTGATGCTCGACTGGCGGCGACATTTCGCCGGTGCCAGCGCACCGATGCTGCGCGAGCGCGTCGGCGACCTCACCGACCTGCACATCCGCGTGCTGTCGATTCTTCTCGGGCTCCCCGATCACGACCCCGTCGACCTGCCGAAGGGATCCGGCGCGATTCTCGTCACCCACGACCTGACGCCGAGCCTGACGGTGCAGCTCGATCGTGAGGCGATCGTCGGGCTGGCCACCGATGCCGGGACCCGCACCTCGCATGTCGCGATCCTCGCCCGCTCGCTCGGCTTGCCCGCGGTCGTCGGGCTGCGCGACATCACCAGCCGCCTAACGGGAAAGGAGAAGTTGATTCTCGACGGTACGGCCGGCGTCATCGTCGTCGACCCGTCGCCGGAGGACATCGAGACCTATCGCACGCGCGCCCTCCGCGAAATCCAGGAGGATGACGAGCTCCGCGCGCTCGCTCACGTCGAGTCCATCACACTCGATGGCGTCCCGATCACCATTCGCGCCAACGTCGACCTGCCCGACGAAGCAGAAGCGGCCGCGCACAGCGGTGCCGACGGCGTTGGGCTGATGCGCACTGAGTTTCTGGTGGTCGGCCGCACGACGATGCCCGACGAGGACGAGCAGTATCGCGCCTACCGCCGCGTGATCGACGCATTCAAGGGGCAGACCGTCGTCATCCGGACGTTCGACATCGGCGGCGACAAGCTTCCCGTCGGCGGATTCCCGACGGAGGCAAATCCCTTCCTCGGGTGGCGCGCGATCCGGATGTGCCTCGACCAACCCGACATGTTCAAGACGCAGCTGCGCGCGCTGCTTCGCGCGGCGGTGCACGGCGACTTGCGCGTCATGCTGCCGCTGGTCGTCACGCGCGACGAGGTGCAGCAGGCGCGGACGCTGCTCGGCGAAGCGGTCGAGGAGCTCGCGCGCCGCGGTGCCGAGTTCCGCGCCGACGTCCCGCTCGGCGTCATGATCGAAACGCCGGCCGCGGCGATCTCGGCCGACACGCTGGCCAACGACGTCAGCTTCTTCAGCATCGGGACGAACGACCTGGTGCAGTACACGCTGGCCGTCGATCGCGGCAATGCGAACCTCGCCTCGCGCTTCACCGCGCTTCACCCGGCTGTGCTCAAGCTGATTCAGCGGACGGTCACCGTCGGGCACGAATACGGACGCGACGTTTCGGTGTGCGGCGAGATGGCATCGCAGCCGCTGATGGCCTACGCGCTCATCGGCCTCGGGGTGCGCAGCCTCAGCGTGTCGCCGCGCGGCGTGCCGCTGATGAAGCGGATCGTGCGCGCGGTCCGCATCGAGGACGCGGCCCGCGCCGCGACCGCCGCCCTCGGTTGCGCGACGGCGGCGCTCGCCGAGATGGAGCTGAGGCGCGGTCTGTCCGCGGCGCTGGCGAATCACTCGCGGGACGGGGACGGGTTGCTCGGCACCGCCCGATCCAACTAAATTCAGCACGCTGCAGCCGCGCTGGCGAGCCTCGCCACGCGGCTGTCGTTCTTTCTCCAACACAACGAGGATCGCGGTGTCCGTTCGTCGCCTGTTCACGTCAGAGTCCGTCACCGAGGGACACCCCGACAAGGTCGCTGATCAGATTTCTGATGCGATCCTCGACGCGATTCTCGCCGACGATCCCCAGGCGCGCGTCGCCTGTGAAACGCTGGTGACTACCGGACTCGCCTGCGTCGCGGGCGAGATCACGACGAAGACCTACGTCGACATTCCGCGGATCGTGCGCCGCACGATCGAACGGATCGGCTACACCGATACGAGCTTCGGCTTCGACGCCAACACCTGCGCGGTGATCAACAGCATCGGCACACAGTCTCCCGACATCGCGATGGGCGTCGACACCGGTGGCGCGGGTGACCAGGGGATGATGTTCGGCTACGCGAGCGATGAGACGGACGAGCTGATGCCGCTGCCGATCGTCCTCGCGCACCGCATCACGCGGAAGCTCGCCGAGGTGCGCCGCTCGAAGGGTTACGAGTGGCTGCGCCCCGACGGCAAGTCTCAGGTGACGGTGCTGTACGAAGACAACATCCCCGTCCACGTCGATACCGTCGTGCTTTCGACGCAGCATGCGGACTCGATCTCCACCGCGAAGCTGCGCCGCGAAATCGAGGAAGCGGTGATCGAGCCATCGATCCCGCAGGAGCTGCGTCCGAAGAAGCGGATGAAGGTTCACATCAACCCGACCGGCCGCTTCGTCATCGGCGGCCCACAGGGAGATGCCGGACTGACTGGCCGGAAGATCATCGTCGACACCTACGGCGGCATGGGCCGGCACGGCGGCGGTGCCTTCAGCGGCAAGGATCCGAGCAAAGTCGATCGCTCGGCGAGCTACGCCGCGCGCTGGGTCGCGAAGAACATCGTCGCCGCCGGGTTGGCGAAGCGATGCGAAGTGCAGGTCGCCTACGCGATCGGCGTCGCCGAGCCCGTGTCGGTCTCGGTCGATACCTTCGGCACCGGCGCCGTTCCGGAAAACGTGATCACCGACGCGGTGCTCGACGTGTTCGACCTGACGCCGCGCGGCATCATGGCCGCGCTCGACCTCCGCAAGCCGATCTACTCGCCGACGGCCGCCTACGGCCACTTCGGCCGCACGTCGGAGAAGGGCAAGTTCCACGGCGTGAAGGCGACGAGCTTCACCTGGGAACGCACCGACCGCGCGTCGGCGCTGAAGAAGTCGGTCAAATAAAAAGCAGCCGTTAGCCATTAGCCATTGGCAGTAGGCCACGACGTTTACCGCCGTTGCTCAACGCTAACGGCTAATGGCTAACGGCCGATTTTACGCGGAACTCGATCGCGAGAACGGGTTAGATTGTAGAATGATGCTCGAAGTCGTCGTCGCCCGCCTCGGAGTGGACAGCAGCAACCAGAGCTTCGTCGTGATCCTTCGCGAGCGGGAAGGGAAACGGCTGCTCCCGATCTGGATCGGGCAGCCCGAGGCGGAATCGATCGTGATGCAGATGCAGGACATCAAGCGGGCGCGCCCGCTCACTCACGATCTCTGCAAGAGCATCATCCTCGGACTCGGCGGAGTGCTGCGGCGCGTGCAGATCACCCGCGTCGAGAAGAACACCTACTTCGCCGAGATGCACCTCTTCCGCGATGACGACATCGTGCGCGTCGATGCGCGGCCGTCGGACAGCATCGCGATTGCGCTTCGTCTCGGCGCGGCCATCTACGCCGACGAGTCGCTGCTCACCGACCCCGACGAGCAGGACGAGGCCGATGAGGAGGAAGGATCTTTCCCCTCGCGGACCGATGCCGCCGAGGAATTGAGCGCTGAACAGCTGAAGCGCTATCTCGAAGCGCTGCGTCCCGAGGATTTCGGCAAGTTCAACCCGTGACCGGCGCCCGCAGCGGCCGGTTCGTCAGGTGCCTAACGGTGAGCGGTGCACTGCTGCTCGCCGTCCGTCCGGCTCTCGCGCGCGCGCAGGCGGCCGCCGCGGGGGCGGCCGCGACGCGGCCGGCGCGCCTCGTCGCGGGCCGCGTCATGCGTCCGCATGGCGATGACCCCGATCCGCTCCCGGTCGCGGCGATCATGGTCACGCTGCACGAGGTCTCGCGCGGCGGCGGGCATCCGCTCGACTCGACGCGGACCAACCCCGACGGCCGATTCACCTTTCACTACGCCGCTCCCGCGGACAGCACCGCGATCCATTTCGTCTCGGTCACGTACGCCGGCATCACCTACTTCTCGGTCCCGCTGCGCGCCGCGACGATTCGCGGCGATGACGCCGACATGACGGTGTTCGACACGACGAGCCGCCCGGTCACGATCACGCAGCGCGGACGTCATATCGTCGTCTCGGCGCCTGCGGCCGGGGGCGTACGTTCGGTGATCGAGGTCTTCGAGCTGTCGAACGACAGCTCGCTGACGCGCATCGCGCCGCCGGGGGGGTCGACCTGGACTGGCGGTGTCCCAACCGTCGCTCGCGACTTTCGCGTCGGTGATGGCGACATCTCGGCCGACGCGGTGACGGCGAAGGCGGGACGCGTGACCGTCGAGGCGCCGATCGCGCCCGGCCTCAAGCAGCTGTCGTTTTCCTATGACGTGCCGGCGAACGCATTCCCGCTCAGCATTCCCGGCGAGCATCACACGGATGTGCTCGAGGTCCTGATCGAGGACAGTCTCGGCGTCGCGGTCGGGGCGGGACTGTCCGAAGTCGACCCGGTGAAAGTCGATGCGCGGCACTTTCGCCGCTTCACCGCGCGTGACGTCTCGCCGACGAACGTGATCCGCATCGAGATCGCGACGCCGTCGCGGCTGTCGCGCGGCGCCTTCATCGCCATCGTCGCCCTCGCGTTAGGCGCGGCAATGCTGGTCGTGCTGGCGCGCACCACTTGGCGTCGCCGCGGTGCGGGGACGAATGCCGAGTATGAGCCGGCATGGGCCCGCGACCCCGACGCGTTGGCGCGCCGGATCGCCGTACTGGACGCCGAATTCGAGCGCGTCGCGTCGCCGACGCCCGAGGCGCGCGAGACTTATGATCTCAAACGCGCCGACCTCAAGGCGCGACTTGCCGCTGCGATTGCGCGTCGCGGCCGGCCGGTATAGATTCTCCGGACAATTGAATTCGCGGACGGGAGCCACGGAAACCGGTGCAACGCCGGTGCGGCCCCGCCACTGTAACGGGCAGACACGCACGCTCACACGCCACTGACTCCGGTCGGGAAGGCGAGCGCCGCGGCCCGGAGCCAGGAGACGACTCGTCGTCCGCGCCACTATCGATCCTCGGGGGAGGAATCGTGGCGACCACGCCTGCGCCGTTAGGCGCGTCGTGCCTCGTTCCGGGCGCCTCCGTTGTTCAGCGAGGTGCCCGTTGTCGTTTTTGCGCAGTGCCGCTGGTCTTGTCTGCGCGGGAGCAGTGTTCGTCGTCGGCTGCACCGGCGGCGGCGAGCGCGCGCCGCGCGCGGGCGCCAGACGCGCCGCGCCGGCAACGATCGTCGACGATTTCGGCGACACCGTCTCGATCGCGCCGGCGGCGCGCATCGCATCGCTCAACCCGACGACCACCGAGTTCTTCTTCGCGATCGGCGCCGAGCAGCGACTGGTCGGCCGCGACAGCTACGATGAATGGCCGGCCGCCGCGAAGACGCTCGCCGATCTCGGCCCCGGCATCAGCCCGAACGTCGAGAAAATCCTCGCCGCGCGGCCGGACGTCGTGGTGCTCTACGCAGCGAACGACAACCGCGCCGCCGCGCGCGCACTCCGCGCCGCTGGCGTCCGCGTCATCGGCCTCAAGGTCGACCGTGTCGCCGACTTCCGCCGCGCCGCCTTGACGTTAGGCGCCATTGCCGGCGACAGCGCGGCGGCGCGGTACGCGGTCGACACCGTCGAGCGCTCGCTCGCGCGGATCCGCGACGCCACCGCGGCGCTCTCCCATCCGCGTGTACTCTGGTACCTGTGGGACAATCCGATCCTCGTCCTCGGCAACGGCAGCTATCAGAGCGAACTGCTCGCCGTCGCCGGCGGCGCGAACGTCTATGCCGACCGGCCGGAGGCCGCCGCGAACGTCTCGCTCGAGGATGTCCTCCGCCGCGATCCGGAGGTGATACTGCTCGATCCCGGGCGGGCGACGGCGCTCCGCGCCAGCGCCCGCTGGCGGAACGTCGCCGCGGTTCGCGATAATCGCCTGCTCGATGTAGACGACGCGCTGCTCAATCGGCCGGGCGTAACGTTAGGCATGGGTGCACTCTCGCTTGCCCGCGCGCTCCACCCTGGGTGGTCGGGCCCGTGAGCCGTCGCTTCGCGGTCGTTATCGCGCTGCTCGCGCTGCTGCTTGTCGTCGTAGCGGTCGGCGGCGTGGCGCTCGGCACGATTCCGATCGCGCCGCGCGACGTGATCGCAGCGCTCGGCGGCGACGGCGATCCGCTCACCCATTCCGTCGTGCGCGACCTCCGGCTCCCCAGGGTCGCGCTCGCGGCGCTGGTCGGCGGCGGACTGGCGATGTCGGGGACGGCGCTCCAGGCGACACTTCGCAATCCGCTGGCCGAGCCCTACCTCCTCGGCGTCTCCGGGGGTGCGGCGGTCGGCGCCGTCCTCGCCGTCGTCGCCGGGGCGACCGCCGCCGGCGTGGTGCCGCTGGCCGCATTCGTCGGCGCGATCGTCGCCGTGATCGTCGCGCTGATGGTCGCCCGGGCAGCCGGCGGCCGCGCCGACGGCCGCGTGCTCCTGATGGCCGGCGTCGTCGTCGGCGCCTTTGCCAACGCGGCGATCATGGTCGTTCTCGCCAATGCTCCGCCTAACGCGTTGCGGAACGCGACGTGGTGGATGATGGGCTCGGTCGCCGGTGCGGAGTGGCCAGCCGTCCGGGCGCTGGCTGTCTACGTCGCGATCGGCGCTGGCGTACTCTGGTCTAACGCCCGCGACGTTGACGTGCTCACCCTCGGCGACGAGCCGGCCGCGGCACTCGGCGTCGAGGTCGAGCGGACGACGCGACTCGTCTATCTCGTATCGGCGCTGCTCGCCGCAGCGACGGTGAGCGCGGCCGGCCTCGTTGGCTTCGTCGGCCTTGTCGTGCCGCATCTCGCGCGGGCGACCGGGCTGCGTGGGCATCGCGCACTACTCGCCGCGGCGGCGCTGCTCGGTGCCACGCTGGTGATCGCCGCCGATGTCATCGCCCGCGTCGCGATGCCGCCCGCCGAGCTGCCGTTAGGCGCGGTGACCGCGCTGATCGGTGTCCCGTTCTTCCTCACGCGATTGCGGGCACTGCGCTGAGCATGCTGCGCTTCGACGGCGTCGCCGCCCGCTATCCACGCCAGCCCGTTCTCGCCCTCGACGGTATCTCGCTCGAGGCGCCGGTCGGGCGGATCACCGCTGTCGTCGGTCCGAATGGCAGCGGCAAGAGCACGCTCGTGCGCGCGCTGCTCGGCCGCGTCCCCCTTGAACGCGGCACCATCACGATCGACGGCGCTGACGTGGGATCCATCCCCGCGCGCGAACGGGCGCGACGGGTGGCGGTAGTACCGCAGCGGGAATCCGCCGCGTTCCCGCTCTCCGTGCGCGAGCTCGTCGCACTCGGCAGGCATCCACATCTGAGCGGCTTTGCCGGCTGGCGCGCGGCCGATGAAGCCGCGGTGCGCGGCGCGATTGAAGCTGCCGGGATCGCCGACCTGTCGGACCGGAGCAGCGACGAGCTGTCCGGCGGTGAATGGCAGCGCGTCCGCATCGCGCGGGCGCTGGCGCAGGAAGCTCCAGCGCTCGTCCTCGATGAGCCGACGACCTTCCTCGACATCGCGCACGAGATGAGCGTCTTCGAGTTGCTGTCATCACTGGCGCGCGGCGGCATCGCAGTGCTCCTCGTCAGCCACCAGCTCAATCTCGTGGCGCGCTTTGCCGACCAGATCATCCTGCTCCACCGCGGAGTCGTCGCCGCGGCCGGCACTCCGGCGGATGTCATGCGCGGCGACATCCTCGAACGCGTCTACGAATGGCCGGTGGTCGTCACCCGCGACCCCGCTGTTGGCGCGCCATCGCTCGTTCCGCTCCGCGGCCGCCGCAGCTGATGCGACCGCACATCCTGCACATCACTCAACCACCAAGTCTCGTGAAAGCGCAACTCGCCTGCCTGACGATCGCCCTCGCCGCCGCACCTCTGTCACTTGCTCGCGCCCAGACGTCGGCGGACACCGTCGCACTATCGCCGGTAGTGGTCACCGCCGAGCGCGTGCCGACCGGCGCTGCGCTCTCGACCGCGGCGACAACGCTGCTCAGTGGCGCGGAGCTCCGGGCGCGGGGAGTCGTGACGCTGCTCGACGCACTGCGTACCGTGCCCGGCATCGCGCTCGCGCAGCTCAGTGGCCCGGGGTCGCAATCGTCACTGTTCGTTCGTGGGGGAAACAGCAACTTCACCAAGGTGCTGGTGGACGGCGTGCCGGTGAACGCGCCCGGCGGCGCGCTCGACATCTCGACGCTGACCACGGACAACATCGACCGGATTGAAATTGTTCGTGGGCCGGCGAGCGTCCAGTACGGCTCCGACGCGATGACCGGCGTCGTGCAGATATTCACCCGGCACGAACCGGGTAGCAGCATCGCCGCGCGCGCGGGCAATCGCGATGCGCAGTACGACGTCGTCGCCGGATCGGCGCATGATGCGCTGCTCAATGGCTCGACGCGCGTTACCGCGTCGCTCGGCGGCGGCGTTCATCGCGGCGATGGTTTCCTCCCGTTCAACAACCAGTACCGCAACGCCACCGCGAACGCGCTGCTGAGCGCGGCCGGCGCGCGGGGCGACGCTACCCTCGCTGCGACGATCGGCGACTCGCGCTACCACTACCCGACCACCAGCGGC
>JBKJQR010000080.1:0-9430 GCA_046593895.1 Gemmatimonadaceae bacterium
CCGCGCGCATGCCTGTCTGGGTCGTGGACAGCCCGCGCAATCGCCCCGCGATCGAGAGTGAATGGACACGGCGCCGGCGTGACGGCGCCGAACGCGAGCTCTCGGTGTTCCGCCTGATCGATGGATTGTCGATCGCCGATCACCTCGTCGCGCTACTCCGAACAATCGATTCGGCGCACGGGCCCGCGGTGCAGGAACCGGCGTTCACGACACTGCTTGTCTTTGGCGCAGCGCCGGACGATGAATTGGCTTGGGCTATCCGCTCCGGAGGGGCCAGTGAGATCGAGGCGACAGCGGACGGTTTTACCGCGAACTTTGCGCGGCAGACGTGATTTGTGACACGTTATGGCAACAATACCGGTACATTCGTGCAACTTGTACCGTAAAAGTTGCACAAAACTCACGGAATCGTTGACACAGTTGACGCGGCCGGATAGTCTTGATGTGTCGCCGACGTCTTGGCGACTTCCTGTCACCAGTGTCTCCATGTCTGCACGCTCGCTCAGCCTCACGTCGTGGTGCATCGCATTCCGCCGGGACTTCGGACGGAACTCGCCGTGCACGTCGCGGACGCGATGGGGATGACACGATCTCGACAGGATCTGCTCCCGCCCGCGCGTTCGAGTGAACGCGGGGGCGTTTTGATTTTCCCGGGTGTGCGCGGCAGGGCAGCCGCACCGCCCTTTGCGGAGGATACGCAGCAAATGCGGAAGCACTACTTGCTCGTCAGCGACTTTGACCAGACGCTGAGCTTCAATGATTCCGGCGCGGTGCTCAGCGAAATGCTCGGCATCGAACGATTTCTCGATCGCGTCGGTGACCTGTCCCGACTGAACTTCGTGCAGTCCGGGGCCGAGCTCGCGTACTTGCTGCGACACGATCCCGAGTTTCGGCGCGTGCGCGTCGAGCACCTCGTCGAGGTCGGGCGGCGCATCCGGCTCAAGCGCAACATTGCGCTCCTCGTCGAGTTTCTCCAGCAGGGGATCGACGGATTCACCTTCGACTTCTACGTCGTGTCCGCCGCGCCGGAGGTGGTCGTCCACGCCGCACTCGAGGGGATCGTCCCGCGAGAAAAGATCATCGCGACGCGCTTCGACTTCGATCGCGAATCGGGTGAGGTGTGCTCGATCAGGCGCGTCCCGGCTGGCTACGGAAAGGTCGCCGCAGTCGACGAACTGCGAGCGAAGCTCGACGTTCCCCGCGAGCGCGTGGTCTATGTGGGCGATGGGAGTTCGGACATCCACGTGATGCTGCACGTCAATCGTGGCGATGGCCTGACCATCGCGGCATCGGAGGCCCGGCACATCGCCCAGATTGCGCGGCGCACGGTTATCAGCGATGATGCACTCAGCGTACTGGTCCCCGTCCTCGAGGAGATCTGCGGTTATGATCCGAGCCAGATTCGTGCACTCTTCGAGGAGCACGGGCTGCTCATCCAGGAATGGGACCGGGTGCGCACCGATTGGTTGACGATTCGCGGCGGGCCCCTTAACGCGGAGATGGGCGTCCCCGCCTGACGTGCAGCGTTCCTGTCACCGCAACCCGTTTTCTCAATGGCCGACAACGTTTCATACCTCGGCTACGCGGCCGGGTCAGTGACCGTCCTCTCCTTTCTGCCGCAGGCCATTCGCGCCTGGCGCACCCGGCAGACGCGCGACCTCTCGATGGGGATGTTCGCGCTGCTCGTCACGTCGGGCGTGCTCTGGATGCTTTACGGCGCGCTGATCCGGGACTGGCCGGTTGTCGCGACAAACGTCGGGATGGTTTCGCTCAATCTCGCAATCCTTGCCGCGAAGCTGCGCTACAAGTGAGCGGCGCGCGGTCAGACGAAGTAGCGCGCCGCGACGGGGAGGAGCGTCGGGTGCTGCAGCAACGCCTGGGCGAACACCCTGCCTAACGTGCGCTTGTCGGGGGCGATCCCGTTGACGGTGCGGGCGAGGCGATTGTAGAAGTCGTCGTCGAACTTGTTGAGCGCTTCCTTGATCCGGTAGAAGCGCTCGTGATCGTCGCCCATCAGCGACATCCAATCGCTGTGGTAGCGCTGCAGCCGTGCGGCGCTCGTGTCGCCGGCGGCAAGCGCGCTGGCGGCGGCGCGGCCGGCGAGGCGACCGGCCTTCATCGCGGTGACGATCCCGCCGCCGGACAACGGGTTGATCATGTGAGCCGAGTCGCCGCAGAGGATCAGCGCGTCAGCAACCGTGCGCTTCACGGTGGTATGCACGATGACACCGCCGACGGTGTAGCCAGTCCGCGTGCCGGTCGGGAAGTAGCGATCGAGATATGCGTGGAGCCACTCGCGAGCCGGCCGACCGTCGCCCTTCAGTGCGACCATGCCGAGACCGACGTTGGCGACGCCTTCCGATTTCGGAAAGACCCAGGCGTAGCCGCCCGGCGCGAGCTGATCGCCGAAGTGCAGGTAGATCGCGTCCGGATCGAAATCAATCCCTGACACGACGTACTGTGCGCAGCTCTCCATGTCGCGCGACGGGACGCGGGTATCGAGTCCGGCCCAGCGACCGATCATGCTCTCCACGCCATCGGCGCCGATGATCAAGCGGGTGCGCACCGTGCCGTCCCCGCGCGGGCCACGAGTGCGCGCGATCCATCCCGCGCCGTCGCGTGCGATGCCGACCACCTCGGTGCCGGTGCGAATCTCGGCTCCCTCACGGCCGGCGTCGGCGGCGAGCGCCGGTTCGAAGCGCGTGCGATCGAGGATGTAACCCACGTCACCCTCAGCGACGCGGACCTCCGTACCGTCAGGCGCCCAGAAGATCACGCGCGTGATCCGCCGCGAAATCCAGTTCGCTCCGGTCGGATCGAGGAATTCGGCAACGCCTTTCATCCCCACGCCCTCGCCACAGCGCACCGGTGCACCGACCGCACGATCGCGCTCGAGCACGAGCACTTCCAGCGCGGAGTCCGCGGCGCACGCCTCACGCGCGGCGACCAGGCCCGCGGGTCCGCCGCCGACGATCAGCACATCGCAACGGTCCTCGCTCATGCCGACGGCAGCGACGCGGCGAGGAGTGGGTTCGGAACCATCAGCAGCGCGCCGACCGGGCAGGGCGCGATGCACTTGCCGCAGCCGGTGCATGTCTCGGCAAAAACGACGAGCCCCTCGCGCCGCATCTCGATCGCGGCGGGCGGGCAGAGCGGCATGCAGAGACCGCACTCGTCGCACAGTTGACGGTCGACGACGGCGATCGTTGGAGGCAGGCGGCGCATAGGTGAGCGAGGTTACAGGGCCGAGCTAGGTTGTGTCAAGTCAACAGCTTGCTCGTCATATGGAACACAGACTAGCTTTCCGTCCTCTCGACGTAGTGCACCACTTCCCACCGCAAGGCATTGTTGATGCGCTGGCCGCTCTTCAAGCGAGGCTCGCTTTTTCCCGCGAACGCGATCGGTGTCGATCTCGGTACCGCGAACACGCTGATCTACGTGAAGGGCGAGGGGATCGTGCTCAACGAGCCGTCCGTCGTCGCAATCGATCGGGATACGAAGCGCATCCTCGGCGTCGGTCTCGAGGCGAAACGGATGCTCGGGCGGACGCCGGAAGGCGTGATCGCCGTTAGGCCGATGAAGGACGGCGTCATCGCCGACTTCGACGTGACCGAGAAGATGCTCCGCTATTTCCTCAAGCTGATCATCGACAATCACGTCTTCCGCGTGAAGCCGCGAGTGATCGTCTGCGTGCCGTCCGGCATCACCGAGGTCGAAAAGCGCGCCGTGCGCGACTCAGCGATGGGCGCCGGCGCGAAGGAAGTCTTCATGGTCGCCGAGCCGATGGCCGCGGCGATCGGCGTCGGCCTGCCGGTCGAGACGCCGACGGGCAACATGGTGATCGACATCGGCGGCGGCACGACGGAGATTGCCGTCATCGCATTGAGCGGCATCGTCAGCGACACGTCGATCCGCATCGGCGGCGACGAGCTCGACATCGCGATCGTGCAGTTCATGCGCAAGAACTACAACCTCCTGATCGGCGAGCCGACGGCGGAGCTGATCAAGATCGGCATCGGCAGCGCGGCACCGGTCGGCGAGGAGCGCGAGATGGAGGTCAAGGGACGCGACCTTGTCTCGGGCATCCCGAAGACGGTGCGCGTGCACTCGAGCGAGATTCGCGAGGCGATCCAGGAGCCGATCCAGCAGATCGTCGACGCCGTTAGGCGGGCGCTCGAGATCACGCCGCCGGAGCTGGCCAGCGACATCGTCGATCGCGGCATCGTGATGACGGGAGGTGGTGCGCTGATTCGCGGCCTCGACCTCCTCCTCAGCCAGGAGACGTCGCTGCCGATCCATGTCGACGAGGATCCGCTGACGTGCGTGGTCCGCGGCACCGGCCGCATTCTCGACGACGAGGACAAGTACGCCTCCGTCCTCGAGGATTGAGCGGTCGTGGCCCGTGCGAGCCGGCTCGATAGCCGCTTCGACACCGCGCTGTTTGCGGCCTGTCTCTTTCTTGCGATCGTCGTCCACGGGTTGCCCGACCGGCTCCGCGAGCCGCTCGCGCGCGGAATGCGGCAGACGGTGCTTGTGCCGCTCGTCGCGCTGCAGCACAACGCGGGGCTGAGCCGAGCGGCCTGGCTGTCGCACGAGTCGATCGCGCGGGTGGAGGACAGCGTGTCGCTGCAGGGGATGCGCAACCTGGCGCTGGAAAGCGAAAACGAACGACTGCGCCGGGTACTCGGCCTCGGCGGCAAGCTGCGTTGGGGCTTCGTGCCAGCGGAGGCGCTGCACAGCGGCGCCGTCGGCGACGAGTACACGCTCACGCTATCGGCTGGTGCCACCTCCGGCGTCAGGCCGTTCAGTCCCGTTGTTGCCCCGGATGGTCTCGTCGGCATGGTGCAGACGGTGGATCCGCGGATGAGCATCGCGATCATCTGGACGCATCCGGATTTTCGCGTGAGTGCGCGCGCCGCCGATCGGAGCGCGTTCGGGATCGTGCAGGCACACCAGGGCAGCGGCTCGGACCGGTACCTCCTCGAGTTGCGTGGCGTGCCAGTTCGGAACCAGATCAGAAAGGGAACGCTGATCGTGAGCTCGGGTCTGGGCGGTGTCTATCCCGAGGGGATCCCGATCGGAACGATCGTCGATACGCTGCGGTCGGACGGGTATGCGCGGAAGTACCTTCTCCGCCCATCCGTCATGCCGTCCGACGTTCTCTCGGTGATGGTCCTCCAACCGCAACGCGCAGCCGGTGGTGTCGAGCCGGTGTGGGCGACGACCGTGGCCGCCGCTGACAGCGTGGCGCGTGCCTCAGCGGCCGCTGATTCGATTGCCGCGGCACGCGTTGCCGGCGCGCCGGGCCGGCCGATCGTCGCCGAGCAGTCGGCGGTTCCCACCGCCGGCCCGCCTAACGCGACGGCGCCTGACGCTGCGCCGGCGGGAAGCGCGGCGGCCGGCGCCGTGATCGTCAACCCGGACAGCGCGGCCGCGGCGGCCCGCGCGCGCGCGCTGCGGCGCGCGCGACGGGACAGCATTCATGCGGATTCGTTGCGCCGCGCGCCGCACGACAGCACGCCGCGCGCGCGGACCGACACTGTGCGCCGCGCGCCGTCCGACAGTGCTCGCCGCGATACCGCTCGTCCGGCACCTCCGTCTCCGACTCAGCGCTGACCCGCGATGACCTGGCGTTCCCTCCGTGCGGTTCTCGCGTTCGTCATTCTCGTCGTCCTTCACTACACGCTCCGCCCGGTGCTCGAGTGGCGGACGTCGATCGACTTCCTGCTCATCGCCTTGCTGCTCGCCAGCGTGCGCATGCGGCCCGGGGCCGCGGCAGTCCTTGGCTTCACAATGGGGCTGGTCGCCGACTCGCTCTCGGTCGGCGCGTTCGGCGCGACGCTGGCGATGACCGTCGTCGGGTTCTCGGCGTCGTGGCTGCGCGCCGTGGTCTTCGCCGAGAATCTCGTGCTGCACGCGGCGTTCTTCTTCGCCGGCAAGTGGCTGTTCGACATCATCTTCCTGCTTGTCGAGCGGCGCGTGAAGGGACTCGACCTCGTCTTCCAGCTGTTGATCTGGTCACCGCTCACCGCGATCGTCACCGCGCTTGCCGGATTGCTGGCGCTCATCGTGATGCGCCCGATGCTCGATGCACGGACCGGCTGAAGCGACGCGATGAGCTTCCACCCGAATGACGTCGCGCGACGGGCCCGCACCGCCTCCTTGATCACGGCCGGTGTCATCGGATTCCTGGTCGCGGCTTTCTTCCGGACGCAGGTCCTCGAGCAGGCACGCTACGCGTTGCAGTCGGAAGAGAACCGCCTGCGCGAAGTGCCGCTGCCAGCGCCGCGGGGCATCATCTACGACCGGAACGGGCTGATCATCGCCGAGAACGTTCCCGGGTACTCGGTCTCGATCCTCAGCCCGTCGGCCGATTCGCTGCGCGCGTCCCTGCGCCGGCTCGCCGGCACCATATCGTTAGGCAACGACCAGATCGAGGTCGCCGTCCGCCGCTATCATCGCGCGCCGAACCGGCCGACCGTCGTCCTCGCCGACGCGAAGTTCGACGTCGTCTCGGTGCTCGAGGAGCATCGGGTCGAGTTTCCCGGCCTCATCATCCAGGCCGCGCCGAAACGGTTCTATCCCGACAGCAGTGCCGTGGCCTCGATCGTCGGCTACACCGGCGAAGTCACCGAAGACGAGTTGAAGAAGCCGGCATACCAGGGCTACAAGTCCGGACAGCAGGTCGGCAAGGGTGGGCTCGAGCGCTTCTACGAGCCGCAGCTTCGCGGCCGCGAGGGAACGCGATTCGTCGAAGTCGATGCCCGCGGCCGCGTCGTCCGCGAGGCCGGCGCCCGCCAGGACATCGAACCGTTAGGCGCCGACGCGCTGCAGACGAACATCGACCTCAAGCTCCAGGAGTTCGTCGCCAATATCTTCGGCGACTCGCTCCAGGGAGGCGTCGTCGCACTCGACCCGATGACCGGGGGAGTGCTCGCACTCTACAGCGCACCGAGCTTCAATCCCAACCGGTTCGTCGGCGGCATTCCGGCCGACTACTGGCGCGAGCTGAACACCGACACGCGCCATCCGCTGTACAACAAGGCGATCCAGGGCACCTACCCACCCGGCTCGACCTGGAAGCTGGCGACCGCGGTGCTCGGCCTCGAGGCGGGGCAGGTCGGCATGAAGCAGCACATGCCGACGCCGTGCACCGGCGGCTACCAGTACTTCAACCGCTACTTCAAGTGCTGGTACCATCCCGGCCACGGAAATCTCGACCTGCAGGGCGCGATCGAGAAGTCGTGCGATGTGTATTTCTATCAGTTAGGCCTGACGATGGGGCTCGAGAAGCTCATCGCCGGCGGCGTCGCCCTCAAGTTCCGTGAGCGCACCGACATTGACTTACCGAGCGAGACGCGGCCGATCTTTCCCGACGCGATCCGCTATTACGACGAGCGGTATGGCCCGCGGCGGTGGACTCGTGCCGTCACGCTGAACCTGTCGATCGGCCAGGGCGAAAACGATCAGACCGTCGTGAACATGGCGCGCTTCTACACGGCGCTGGCCACTGACGGCAATGCCGCGCAGCCGATGATCGTGAAGGGGAACCCGAAGCGTCAGCGATTGTTCACGCTGACCGCCGACCAGATGGAAGGGTTGCGCACGGCGATGGCGGGAGTTGTTGCCGAAGGCGGCACTGCGGCTGCGTCGCGGATCAACGGCGTCATTCTCGCTGGAAAAACCGGCAGCGCGCAGAACGCCCAGGATCCGACCCGTGACCACGCCTGGTTCGTTGGCTTCGCACCAGCCGACAAGCCGAAGATCGTTGTCGCGGTGATGCTCGAGTTCGGGCTCCACGGTTCGCGTGCGGCGCGCATCGCCTCGGCGATCATCGCTCAATACCTGCATCAGCAAACGGCCACCCTGATCGAGACGGAAGGGGAGTAATGCGGCGATTTGTCGGTGATTGGCCACTGCTTGCGATCGCGCTCGTGCTATCGCTGTACGGTCTTGCCGTTGTCTATTCGGCGGGCCAGACCGATGTACGAACGATCGCGACGTTCGCCTGGCGTGCGCAGACCGTCTGGATTCTGCTCGCGATCGTGATGTGCTTCGTCGCCAGCCGCGCATCGGTGCGGATGCTCGACTGGTTGACGCTGCCGATGTATGCGTTGACCGTGATCCTGCTCATGGCGACGCTCGCCGGGTTCGGCTGCGGCGCTGGCACAGCGGCCAGCACGAAGAGCTGGCTTTGCCTCGGTTCGCATCGCGTCGGCCAGCCGTCCGAACTCGCCAAGGTCACGGTGGTCCTGATGCTCGCGCGCGTGCTGAGCGCGAAGAAGGACCCACCCAAGACACTGGCCGAACTGTGGAAGCCGGCGCTCGTCGTCGGTGCACCATGGCTGATGATCATGCTCCAGCCGGATCTCGGCACCGGCCTCGCCTTCATTGGCATCTTTTTCGTGATGCTGTTCTGGGCAGGGGTGTCGTGGCCACTGCTGCTCCTGATCGCGAGCCCGGTCGTCAGCCTGATCGGCGCGGTCAACGTGTGGGTGTGGGGCGCGTGGTTCGTGATCCTGATCGCGCTCGTCTATCGCTATCGCCCCTACCTCGGCGAGGGGATCGTGCTCGTCGTCGCGAACTTCGTGATGGGGGTGCTGGCGCCAATTCTCTGGGATCGGTTGCAGCCCTACCAGCAGAAGCGACTCCTCACCTACCTCGATCCGTCAGTCGACGCGCGCGGTTCGGGCTACCACGTCATCCAGTCGATCGTTGCCATCGGCTCGGGCGGGTGGTTCGGGAAGGGCTACACGTTAGGCACGCAGAAGCGCCTCGCCTTCCTGCCGGCGCAGCACACCGACTTCATCTTCTCGGTAGTCGGCGAGGAACTTGGCTTCGTCGGCGTGACGCTCGCGCTCTCGCTCTTCCTGCTCCTGCTCCTGCGCACGATCCGCATTTCGGCGCGGGCGAACGATTCGTTCAGCAGCCTGATCGCGATCGGTCTCGCGGCCAGCTGGTTCGTTCACATGCTGATCAATGTCGGCATGACGCTCAGCCTGATGCCGATCACCGGGATCCCGCTGCCCTTCTTCAGCTACGGCGGATCGTTCATGCTGGCGAGCTGGCTCGCCGTCGGAATCCTCATGCGCGTGGCGAGCGAAGGTCGAGGGGGGAGGGCGGAGGGATTCGCGATCTGAACTGCCAGGAGACATGAGGCATGCTCATGAGACACGAGGCAGGGGTCATGAGGCACGAGACACGAGACAGGGGGAGAAGGCGCGGTTGACTTGCCGGGAGAGTAGTCGTGGCTCACATTTCAGCCATGGCTTGGTTCAAGAAAGAGAGAAAACCGCGACAGCCGCGGCGCGATCGGCTTGAAATCCCAGCGGACACATGGGAGAAGTGCGAGGCCTGCGGGCACACGGATCTCCGCGAGAAGTTCATCCGGAACCTCAACGTCTGCCCGGCGTGCGACTTTCATCGCCGG
>JBKJQR010000235.1:0-16970 GCA_046593895.1 Gemmatimonadaceae bacterium
TCGATCAGGTGCTCGGGACGGCCATTGAATTTCGCCCGCAGCACCGGGTCCTGCGTCGCGATGCCGACGGGACAGGTGTTGAGGTGACACTTGCGCATCATGACGCAGCCTTCGACGATCAGCGGCGCGGTGGCGAAGCCGAACTCCTCCGCGCCTAACAGCGCGGCGATCACCACGTCTCGCCCTGTCTTGAGCTGACCGTCCGTCTGCAGCACCACGCGCCCACGCAGGTTGTTCAGCAACAGCGTCTGCTGCACTTCGGCGAGCCCCATCTCCCAGGGAATTCCCGCGTGCTTGATCGACGAGAGCGGCGCGGCGCCCGTGCCGCCGCCGTCGCCGGAGATGCACACCAGGTCGGCGTGCGCTTTCACGACGCCGGCCGCGATCGTGCCGACGCCGCTCTCGGACACCAGCTTGACCGACACGGTCGCTGCCGGATTCACGTTCTTGAGATCGTGAATGAGTTGCTTGAGGTCCTCGATCGAATAGATGTCGTGATGCGGCGGCGGCGAGATCAGCGTGACGCCCGGCGTTGCACACCGCGTCCGCGCGATCATCTCGTCAACCTTGTCGCCGGGCAACTGCCCGCCTTCACCCGGCTTTGCGCCCTGCGCGATCTTGATCTGCAACTCCTTCGCGTTGACCAGGTACTCGGTCGTTACGCCGAAGCGCGCCGACGCCACCTGCTTGATGGCGCTCATGCGCTCGGTGCCGAATCGCGCGCTGTCCTCCCCGCCCTCGCCGGTATTGCTGCGGCCACCGAGGCGATTCATCGCAACGGCCAGCGTCTCGTGCGCCTCGCGGCTGATCGAGCCGAACGACATTGCGCCAGTGACGAACCGCCTGACGATCGCTGCCGCGGGTTCGACCTCGTCGAGCGGCACTGCTTCACGCTCGGCGAAGTCGAGCAGCCCGCGCAGCGTGTAGCGACTGGACTCCGCGTCCGCCAACTGGCTGAACTCGCGGTAGGTCGATGCACTCCCGCTCCGCGTCGCCCGCTGCAGCGTCGCGATCGTCTGCGGATTCCAGTTGTGGTGCTCCTCGTCCACGCGGTAGTGGTATTGCCCACCGATCTCCAGCGCGAGCTCGGGCTCGCCACGATCGAACGCGGACGCGTGACGACGGAGCGTTTCTTCAGCGATCACGTCGAGGCCGATGCCACCGATCCGCGACGCGGTCCCGGTGAAGTGAAGCGCGACCATCCCGCGGTCCAGCCCAACCGCTTCGCAGGTCTGCGCGCCGCAGTAACTCTGCAGCGTCGAGATGCCCATCTTCGACAACACCTTCAGCAAGCCTTTCCCGATCGCCTTGATGTACGCGTCCCGCGCCTTGGCGCCACTGGCGACGCCAGCGAGTATTCCGTCGCGCGCCATTGCGTCGAACGTCTCGAGTGCGACGTACGGACAGACAGCGCCCGCGCCGTAGGCGATGAGCAGCGCGATCTGCGACACATCGCGCGCTTCGCCCGTCTCGACGACGAGTCCCGTCCGCGCGCGCAGTCCGCACCGGCCGAGATGATGGTGCACCGCCGACACCGCGAGCAGCGCCGGTATCGGGGCGAAGGCATCGTCCGTCGCCCGGTCGCTGAGGATCAGGATTCCGCAGCCAGCTCGCACCGCTGCTTCCGCTTCGCGGCAGAGCGCATCGAGGGCTGTCCCGAGCGCGCTCGCGCCGATCGTGGCGCTGAACACCGCGCTCAAGCTCACTGGTCGAACCGACGGGTCATCGATACCGCGCAGCGCAACGAGCGATGCCGCGGTGAGGATCGGCTGGTCGATGCGAAGCTGCCGCGCCGCCACTGGCTGCTCGTCGAGCAGGTTGCCCTGCGGGCCCAGCGTCATGCCTAACGACATCACCATCTGCTCGCGAATCGGATCGATCGCCGGGTTCGTGACCTGGGCGAACAGCTGGCGGAAGTACGCGAACAGCAGCTGCGGACGGTCAGACAGCACGGCGAGCGGCGCGTCGTTCCCCATCGAACCGACCGCCTCGGCGCCGGTCTCGGCCATCGGCGCGAGAATCATCCGCAGCTCCTCGCGCGTGTACCCGAAGGCGCGCTGCAGCGTCGCCAGTTCGGACGCGGAGCGCAGCGGCGACGGAGCCCCCGCCGCGGCGTTGCCTAACGTCAGACTTTGCTCGTCCACCCAGCGGCGATAGGGACGAAGCGAGACCAGCTCGGCCTTGAGGTCCTCGTCGTCGAGCAACCGGCCCTGCGTCGTGTTGACGATCAGCATCCTGCCCGGCTCGAGGCGACCCTTCGACCTGATCCGATCGTTCGGGATCGGGAGCGCGCCCGCTTCCGATGCGAGCACGACCAGGTCGTCGTCGGTCACCAGCCAACGAGCCGGGCGGAGTCCGTTGCGGTCCGTCATCGCGCCGATCTGTCGGCCGTCGGTGAACGCGAGCGCGGCCGGTCCGTCCCACGGCTCCATGATCGTCGCGTGGTACTCGTAGAACGCGCGCCGTTCGGCCGGCATCGTCACGTCGCCCTCCCACGCCTCCGGCACGAGCATCGCCATCACATGCGCCAGGGGACGCCCGCCGCGCACGAGCAGCTCGACGACGCTGTCGAGCGACGCCGAGTCGCTCTGCCCAGCCCCGATCACCGGCAGCAGGTCGCTGATGTCCTCGCCGAAGCGCGGCGACGCGAGCAACGCTTCGCGCATTTGCATCCAGCTTCGGTTGCCGCGGATCGTGTTGATCTCGCCGTTATGAGCGAGGAAGCGGTACGGGTGCGCCAGCGGCCACGAGGGAAAAGTGTTCGTCGAGAATCGCGAATGTACCAGTGCGAGTCCGCTGACGACGGCTGCATCGGCGAGATCAGGATAGAACCCGGCGAGTTGGCCGGCGTGCAGCATCCCCTTGTAGACCACCGTCCGCGACGAGAGGCTCGAGATGTAACACGTCTCTTTTCCCGCGATCGATGACGCGTCGATCGCGTGCTCGATCCGTTTGCGCAGGAGGTACAGTGTGCGATCGAACGACGCCCCATCGTCGGGATCGAGCGTCAGCGCGATCCGCGCAACGAACAGTTGTCGAATGACAGGTTGCGCACGGCGCGCCTGCTCACCGGCATGGCGCGAATCGGTGGGGACATCGCGCCAGCCGAGCACGCGACACCCGGTCGCGGCAACCGTCTCCACGATGACGCGCTCACACTCGCTCCGCGCCGCCGCGTCGCGCGGCAGGAACATCATCCCGAGGCCATACTCGCCGGATTCCGGCAGCGCGACACCGATCGCGGCGCATTCGTGGCGAAGGAAGGCGTGCGGAATCTGGAGCAGGATGCCAGCGCCGTCACCGGTTTCCGCATCGGCGCCCGCTGCACCCCGGTGCGCAAGATTGCCGAGCAGCTCGAGCGCATCGGCGACGACGTCGCGCGATCGGACACCGTGCAGATGCGCGACGAATCCCATGCCGCAGCTGTCATGCTCGTCGGCGGGATCGTAGAGGCCCTGCTGGTTCGGCGTGGGCTGCGTGGTCACGAGTGCTCGGGGTAGCGAGAAGGTCGATCGATAGCGAAACACTGGCTTACGAAGAAGCGCCCACCAGATTGGATCTGGCGGGCGCTTGTCCGTGTCAACATCGTGCGTGCGCGCCTAGCCAGATCTCCGGTAGGAAATCGGGTAAAGGCTGAGACGAAGGTTGAGACGGCAGGACATACGAGTCATCGGCGTGGTTGATGTGCAACCGCAACTTGCGCCGGGACCAAGTCGTTTGTCAACGGCAAATCTTCCGAAGGCGCTCAGCCACTCGTCGATGGACCGATATTTATCGGCCGGGACCGGCCGCCGCGATCGCGGCCACCGGGTAGCGCACCTCGCCGCCGTGCGTGACGCAGGCGCCGCGAATGATTTCGTCGTCGAAGTCGACGTTGAGCGTGCCCTTCGGCGCGAGCAACTCGACGAGCGCCGTCACATTGCGCGCGTACATCTGGCTGGCGTGCAATGCGACCTCGCTCGGCAGGTTGAGCGGTGCCATGACGGTGACGCCGTGCACCACCCGGGTGACCCCGGGCTGACTCGCCGCACAGTTGCCGCCGCTCTCGGCGGCGAGGTCAACGATCACTGATCCCGGACGCATGCGACCGAGCACGTCCTCGGCGATCAGCAGCGGCGCCGGCCGGCCGGGAATCTGCGCCGTCGTGATGACGACGTCCGCGCTCGCGACATGCCTGGCGATCAGGGCCTGCTCCTGCTCCAGGTGATCCGAGGACAGTGCCTTCGCGTATCCGCCGGCGTCTTCCGCGTCAGCGGACTGCATTTCGATCGAGACGAATTTCGCGCCGAGGCTCTGCACCTGTTCCTTGACCGCAGGTCGCGTATCGAACGCCTCGACCACCGCGCCTAACCGTCGCGCCGTGGCGATCGCCTGCAACCCGGCGACGCCGGCGCCGATCACCAGCACCGTCGCGGGACGGATCGTCCCCGCAGCGGTCATCAGCATCGGGAAGAATTTCGGCAGCGCATTCGCGGCGAGCAGCACCGCCTTGTAGCCGGCGACGGTCGCCTGCGACGACAATGCATCCATTGACTGCGCGCGGCTGATGCGCGGCACGAGCTCCATGGCGAACGCGGTGACGTTTCGCGCCGCGAGCTCCGCGAGGAGCGCTGCATCGCCTGCTGGTCGCAGGAACGCGATGAGAACCGAGCCGGGGTGCAACAGGCCGATCTCGTTCGGCTCGGCGGACTCACCCTTGAGCGGGCGGTGGAGCTTGAGGACCGCTTCGGCGTCGCGATACAGCGTCGCCAACCCGGGCACGAGCGATACGCCGGCCGCCGAGTACAGGGCATCGGGGAATCCCGCGGCCTCGCCAGCGCCCGTTTGCACTGTGATGGCGTGCCCCGACTTGATCAACCGCACGACCATATCGGGGGTCAGCGCGACCCGGTGCTCGGCGGGGGCAACTTCTCGTGGAATCGCTATTCGCATCGCATGAGAGCGAGGGGTCGAGGCGTCACGCCGGCATCGGCGAGCTGGAGGCAAGGTTAGCGCGGTGACCGTCAGTGCCGCAACGCGGCCGCATCGCCAGGATCGGCTGGCAGTCCGCGGTCGACAGCCGGATTGACAGGGGTCGAAGCGAGCGAGCGGTGCGCAATCGCTCGACGCGTTAGGCAAGAGCTGCGTCGTCTCGGCGACGGTCGACACATTCCTCGCTGAGGGAACGCGAAAGCCCGGGCCACATGGTGTGAACCCGGGCTTTGCATGTTGTGTGGACGACGACTGGATGCAGGAGCGGGCGACCGGACTCGAACCGGCGACGTCCAGCTTGGGAAGCTGGCATTCTACCAACTGAATTACGCCCGCGGACAACAACTCTCGACTCGCTCAGTGTACCGGGCGACGAGCGAAAAATCAACGTCGCCCGCGCCCGCAACGGCCTCTGGTCCCGAACTCGCGCCCGGTCGCGCGCCATCCTAGCTTTATCGGGCGTCCGTCTCCCCTTCCCGTCGCCGTGACCGATACGCTCTCAAGTGCCGAGCAGGGCCAGGACCGTTCCGGTCCGCAACGCGGCACCGTGCTCGTGGTCGACGACAAGACGGAGAACCTCGATGCATTCGAGGCCGTCCTCGCGCCGCTCGGCTACCCGATCGTCCGCGCAAACTCATCGGCCGAGGCGTTGCGCCTCCTGCTCAAGCAGGACTTCGCCGTCGTCCTCCTTGATGTCCGGATGCCAGGGACTGATGGCGTCGAGACGGCGCGGCTGATCAAGACGCGCATCCGGTCTCGCTCCACGCCGATCATCTTCATCACCGCGCTCGAGGCGAACCGCCGGCAAGTCAGCGCCGCCTACGCGTCAGGCGCAGTCGACTATCTCTTCAAGCCGATCGATCCCGACATGCTGCGGGCCAAGGTCGGTGCCTTCGTCGAACTCTACGAAAAGCGCGAACACCAGACGTGGGTCGAGCGGCGCCGTTACGCGGATCTCGTCGCGCAGGAGTCAGAGGACCGCATGCTCGCCGACCGGCTCCGATCCAGCCAGGCGGTCGCGAGTGTGCAGCGTGACATCAGCTTCATCCTCGAAAGCATCAACGAGCCCTTCGTGCTCTACGACGGAGAGTGGCGTTTCCGCTACGTGAATGGCGCTGCCAAGCGCGCCCTTGCCGCCGCTCCGACGGGAGCGGCGGACGACGTCGCTGGCCGAACCTTATGGGAAGTATTTCCGTCGATGCGCGGCACCGCGTTCGAACGCGATGCGGCTGCGGCGATGGTTGCGCGAGTCCCGCGCTCGCTCGAGCTCGAAAATCCCGACGGAACGTGGGCCGAAGCATACCTCTACCCGACCGATGACGGCGGCCTCGCCGTCAGCTGGAAGGACATCTCGCCGCGCAAGAAAGCGGAGCAAGCGCTGCGCTTCCTCAACGAGGCATCGACGATCCTTGCGTCGTCGCTCGACTTCGAGGCCACGCTGTCGGCTGTCGCTACACTGGCGGTGCCCCGACTGGGCGACTGGTGCGGGATCGAGATCGTCGGTGACGATGGCGTTGCGCGGCAGCTCGCGGTGGCGCACGCCGACCCGGAAAAGGTCCCGCTCGCGCACGAGCTGCGGACGCGCTACCCGGCCGACCCGGCAGCGCCTAACGGCGTGCCCCTGGTCCTCCGCAGCGGGGTGACGGAATTCTACCCGGAGATCACTGACGAACAGGTTGCTGCGTCGGCGGTCGACGCCGACCACCTCGCGCTCCTTCGCAAGCTGTCGCTCCACTCGGTGATCATCGTTCCTCTCGTCGCCCGCGAGCGCATCTTCGGCGCGTTGACGCTGATCAACGCCGAGAGTGGCCGTCGCTTCTCGCGAGACGATGTTGAAATGGCCGAGTCGCTGGCACGGCGCGCCGCGCTCGCCGTGGACAATGCGACGCTGTACCGCGAGGCCGAGCGTGCTCGCGTTGACGCCGAAGCGGCGAACCAGGCGAAGAGTGACTTTCTCGCGACGATGAGTCACGAGCTGCGAACGCCACTGAACGCGATCGCCGGGTACACCGAATTGCTCGAGATGGAATTGCGCGGACCCATTACCGACGAACAGCGCGAAGACCTGCGACGGATTCGCCGCAGCCAGCGTCACCTGCTCGCGCTGGTCAACGACGTCTTGAACTTTACCCGGCTCGATACCGGATATCTGCATTACGAGATTGTCCCGGTGTCCGTTGCCGATACGCTGGGCGCGGTCGAAACAATGGTCGCGCCGCAGATGCGAGCGAAGGGGCTGGCCTACGAGCTGCGCTGTCCGACCGACACCCTGATGGTGGCCGCCGACGACGAAAAGTTGCAGCAGATCCTCGTCAACCTGCTGTCCAACGCGCTCAAGTTCACGCCAGCGGGGGGACGGATCATTCTCGAATGTGCGACGAATGATGCAACTGTGATCATCACCGTCACGGACACCGGTCGCGGGATCCCGGCCGACAAGCTCGAAGTGATTTTCGAACCGTTCGTTCAGGTCGAGCGGACGCTCACGCGTGAGAGCGAAGGGAGCGGATTGGGGCTGGCAATCAGCCGGCAGCTCGCGCGGGCGATGCATGGCGAGCTGACCGTCACCAGCGAGCTCGGGGTCGGCTCGGTGTTCACCCTAACGCTTCCCCTCGCCGTCGCACTTGCCTGACGGCGGACCCGCCCGCAGCTTCCACTCGTCGGCGTCCGCCGCTCGAATGCCTCCTCGACCAGCTGCCACACGAGATGCCTGATCCCCATCACCAGCGAATGGCGCACGCGATGCTGATCGCCGCGTGCCTCACCGCCTGCGTCGCCGCCCCGAAGCCGGGAACGGCGACCCCGGACATGACGCCAACGGTCCTCATCGATGAAAACGGACGCGTCTATCGCACCATTGACGTCGCGGCGCGAGCGAGCTTCACGACGTCGGCCGATTCGACCTTTCGCGCCGTGGTCGCGACGTACTCGGCGCTCGGTATCGAGCCGAGCTTCGTCGATCCCGAGAACCGCGTGGTGATGCGGCAGCACATGCTCTTTCGCGGCAAGTTCCAGGGCCGGCGCCTCTCCGAATTCTTCGACTGCGGCAATGGGCAGTTCGGGCCACGCGCCGACGACGGCCGTGTACTCGCTGACATCACCGCCCGCGTCGCCCCCGAGGGTGCGGGTGCGACGCTCACGACGACGATCGAGGCATCGCTCACCGCCAACGACGGCGTAGCGCGCGATGCGATCCGCTGTGTGAGTAACGGCAAGCTCGAGGAACAGCTCCGCCGTGAGGCAAGCAATCGGCTCGGCATTCGGACCGACAGGAACCCCTGATGCTGAATTCATTCTGCAACAGTCGGCTGGCACGCATCGCCAGCGCGACCTGTCTGCTCGCTGCCGGCGGCTGTGCGAGCGCGCCGAGCGCTGAGCGTCAGAGCACGATCGTCGACGCGAATCGGAACGTCTACCGGGCCACTGACACCGGTGTGAAGATCGATTTCAAGGCCCCCCGCGATCCCACATGGCGCGCGCTGGTCGCGGCGTACGGCGATGTCGGTCTCGCCCCGGCCGCCACTGACTCTGTTGGCGGCGTCGTGGCGCGGCTCAAGATCCCGATGCGCCGAGTGTACAACGGCGTGCGGACGTCGGTCCTCTTTTCGTGCGGCGAGACGGCGGCTGGCGGAGCGCAAGCTGACAACGGGCAGGTCGTCGCCAGCGCGACGTCGCAGGTCACGGTAATCGACGCGCAAACGAGCCGGGTATCGACCATCGTCGACGCGTACGTCATCCCGGACGGCGGCACGTCGTCGAACACTCTGCACTGCGGGAGTACCGGAGCGATCGAGACGCGGTTGCACAAGGCAATCGGCGCCCGCCTCGGGATCGCGCAATTTGGTCCGTGAGCACGTCAAGCAACGGCGCGCCTAACGGCCGGCCGCTGTCACGTCGAGGCCCGGCGTTGAGCGCGCCTATTGCACTCGACTCGCATGACGTCACTCGCCCGCAATTCGAATTATCGAATGAGCATGCGCGGCTTTCCCTCGGGAGAGACAGACGGGCGCGAGCGTGCACACCGCACCAGCGCATGAGCTGACCAGCTGCTCGGGGCGATGGACAGCCACGATGTCGGCCGCGATCGCGGCGGCGTTGCGGCCGGTGGAGGGGCGGCTCATCGGCGTCGCGATACCGGGCGACCTGCTCTACCATCCGGACGACGTTAGGCAGTGGACCACGGCAGCCGGGGCCGAGTATCGGGAGATGACGTCGTTGCGCGGGCACGACGGATTCCTGCTCGAGGGTGAACAGGTCTCGGCCCTGCTCCGCGCGGTGCTCGGTGCGGATGAGTCGGCGATGGCGCATCGCGCGCTACGTCGCACGCGGTCCGGTGAAACGAAAACGGCCAGCCGGTGAGGGCTGGCCGCGGGGACGTGCGTCGAGGGATGCACATCCAACAGAGAGCCACCGGTCGGGATTGAACCGACGACCGCTCGATTACGAATCGAGTGCTCTACCACTGAGCTACGGTGGCCTGCCAATGCCCTGGAGCGGACTCGAACCGCTACGCCTTGCGGCACCACCCCCTCAAGATGGCGTGTCTACCAATTTCACCACCAGGGCAATCACGACTGCCTAACGATTTCGACCAGCTGACCCGCACCTTGCGGTGCTGCATTGCCTGCGACCTGCTATCGCCAACGGGGCCGACGGGGTTCGAACCCGCGACCTCTCGAGTGACAGTCGAGTGCTCTAACCAAGCTGAGCTACGGCCCCCTAGTAGACGACCGTTATGACACGGCCGCGGTCCTCCGAACTGCCTCCTGCGTTCCTGCACACCGCTGCGGGACGAGTGCTCCCACATAGCGCGTACGGGAGTCGAACCCGTCTCTGCACCGTGAAAGGGTGCCGTCCTGAACCGATAGACGAACGCGCCCTGGACCTGACCGGTGGGCGGAGCCACCGGCAATAGCGGTAACGGGATTCGAACCCGTGTTTGAGCCTTGAGAGGGCCCCGTCCTAGTCCCCTAGACGATACCGCCGTGGGCTTGTCGCCGTGGCGACAAGCCCACGGCGGTATGTGGCACTGCGCGCTTCGCGCGTTGCCAACTTTTCATTGAAGTCGCAACGCCGCTGGCGTTGCTCCCTGCTCCGACGCAGGCGACAAGCCCACGGCGGTATTTGGCAATGCGCGCTCCGCGCGTTGCCACCTTTTCATTGACGTCGCAACGCCGCTGGCGTTGCTCCCTGCTCCGACGCAGGCGACAAGCCCACGGCGGATTCCTTGTTCATCTGTCAAACAGCGCACCGCCTTGCGGCGGTCACCGCACAGGCCCGGAGGGAATCGAACCCCCACCCGCCGGTTTTGGAGACCGGTGCTCTACCAATTGAGCTACGGACCTATTCCGACGTCGAACCGCCACCGGCTCGACTGACCTCTTCTCGCCAAGGGTGACCGACGGGAATTGAACCCGCAACCCCCGGAGCCACAGTCCGGTGCTCTGACCAATTGAGCTACGGCCACCATGTGCCGGACCTTCCCAATCATCCGGCCGCCGTACCGACTCTGCCTGTTCGACAGAGACCTGCAGTCTAACGGACGCTGAGACAGTTGAAAAGCCCTGCGCTCGCGTCGCCCGGCCCGCACCAGTCGAACCGCTACTTCGCGCGATCCATGTATTCGCCGGTCGTCGGGTTCACGCGAACCTTCTCGCCCGTGCTGATGAATTCCGGCACGTTAACGGTCACGCCATTCTCCAGCTTCGCCGGCTTGCTCGACGCGTTCTTCGTCGCCGTCTTCATCACCGGCGCCGTCTCGACGATCTCGAGGATCATCGTGTTCGGCAGGCGGATCCCGATCGCCTTCCCCTCGAAGAACTCTGCCTGGATCTTCATCCCCGGCTGCATCCACTGCGCGTTGTCGCCGAGCGCTTCATCGTCCATCTCGATCTGGTCGAAGTTCTCGGTGTTCATGAAGTGGTACGTGTCGCCACCCTTGTACATGAACTCGAGATCATGCGTCTCCATGAACGCCGGCTCGACGGTGTCCGCCGCGCGGAAGCGGTGCTCGAAGCTCGAACCGCTCTTC
This sequence comes from Gemmatimonadaceae bacterium, assembly GCA_046593895.1. Taxonomy (GTDB): domain Bacteria; phylum Gemmatimonadota; class Gemmatimonadetes; order Gemmatimonadales; family Gemmatimonadaceae; genus JABFXC01. The sequence continues at coordinate 11,003 of JBKJQR010000235.1, forward strand.
AGGTTCTTCAGCTTCGCCTGAACCATCGCGCGCAGGTTGCCCGGCGTGTGATGGCGGAACTCGATGATGCGGCACGGCTGTCCCTCGAATACGAGGACCATGCCGCGGCGGATCTGCGTGGCGGGAATCGCCATAGAAAAGCTGAAGTTTGGAAGTGGGACGAAGCTGCGGCGGGCACGCGCCGGCATGGCCGAGGTAAGTCGCTGCCAGCCTTGAAGATTAAGCGGTCGAGGGGGGTCCACGCAACTCTCGCTTCACGCCGCCGCCGCGGACCGCCTGCCCGCGAGGAATTCCACCCCGCCCTCGCTGGGTCAATCCGTCAGGTAGCGCTCGCGGATGATCGCGACGTGGTGCCGCTCGTGGCCCGCGACGATCCACGCAAGCGCGCGCACCGTCACCGGGTTTCCGCTCGCGGTTCCGCGCCGTTCAAACGCCTCGCCCGGGAACCCATCGAAGAGCGCCACGGTCGACGCGCGCACTGTCTCCAACTCGGCCAGCAGCGACTCCATCGAGCGTGCGCCGGCGCCGGCAGCCAGTGCGTACGCATTCTCATCGAAGCCGGGCAGCGGCGTCGGATCACCGCGCGCGATGCGCAATGCGCGGTAACTCATCACGCGCTCCGTATCGGCCATGTGCTGCACGATGTCGCGAATGCTCCACTTGCCCGGCGCGTATCCGGTCAACGTGCGCGCCGGCTCGACCGCGCGCAGCAGCGATAGCGTCGCCGGCAGCTGCGTGCGAATTGTCGTGACGATGTCTCCGGACGGAACGCGGGCGATGTAGCCTGCATAGGGCGTCGCGTACTCGTCGGGCGCGGGGGGAACTGCGCGTGCCTGGCTTGGCGGCATTTTCGACTCCGGTTTCAACGGGTGACGGTGGTCGCCAGCGGACGCTTGACGAGCGCGGAATAAATGTTCCGCGCGACGCGCTGCGCACCTCGGCGATTGGGATGGAGCCCGTCGTCCTGGTTCAACGACGGCACACCGGCGACGCCCTCGAGCAGAAAGGGAACAAGCTCGACCCCATTCTGCTTTGCAAGCTCGGGATACATCGTCCGGAATTCCGTCGTGTATGTCCTGCCCAGATTAGGCACCGCTTCCATCTGCACGAGCAGGATGCGCGACGCGCGATGGGTCACCCGAATCCGGTCGAGAATCGCCTGAATGTTTTCCCGCGCCGCGATCACGGAAAGACCGCGCAGCCCGTCGTTCGCGCCGGTTTCGAGCACGACCACGTCGGCCGCTTGCCGAAGCACCCAGTCGATGCGGGATCGTGCGCCGGCGGACGTTTCTCCGCTGATTCCGGCGTTGACGATCTTCGCCGGGTGCCCCGCTGAATCAAGCATCCGTCCAACAACGGCTGGGAACGCGTCATTCGGATCGAGGCCGTACCCCGCCGTCAGGCTCGTCCCGATGAAGAGGATCGTCGGTAGGCGAGTGCCCGTGGTGCCCGGACGACTCGCGGCGTTCGCGTCAGGCGGGCCGTTGCGGTGGTCCGGTACGGTCGCGAGACTGCGGTCGTCCCGGTCGGTTTCCGCCATCGCCGCCGGGACACTGTCGGCCGCGGCCGCCGAGCGCGGATGCGGTCCGCACGCCGCCACCGGCGTTCCCGACAGGAGCACGACAACGGCGAACACGAGCGTCGTCCTCGCCGCATAGCCTGCCCGCGCCCCTCCATCCACAGTCCGTTCCACCATGCTCGAAGCTCGCTCCCTGACCAAGGAATATCCCAGCGGCGAGCAGCGCCTAACGGTGCTGCGCGACGTGTCGTTCGTCATTCCCGACGCGGCGCGTGTCGCCATCGTCGGACCATCCGGCAGCGGGAAGACCACACTGCTCGGCCTCCTCGCCGGACTTGATACCCCATCGTCTGGAAAGGTACTCCTCGACGGCGACGACCTGACTACGCTTGGCGAAGATGCGCGCGCCCGCATTCGCGGGGAGAAAGTCGGCTTCGTGTTCCAGAGCTTTCAACTGATCCCGTCGTTGAGCGCGCTCGAGAACATCCAGGTGCCCCTCGAACTGCGCGGCGAGAACGGTTCGGCAGCGCGGGCGAAGGATCTTCTCGCCCGTGTCGGGCTGACCGGGCGCGGCCATCACCTCCCGGCGCAACTCTCCGGCGGTGAGCAGCAGCGCGTCGCGATCGCGCGCGCGTTCGTCAACCGTCCGAAGCTCCTCTTCGCCGATGAGCCGACCGGCAACCTCGATGCGGCAACTGGGCACCGCATCATCGAGCTGCTCGAGTCGCTCAACCGCGACGCGGGTACGACAATCGTGCTCGTCACGCACGACACGTCGCTCGCGGAACGGACGCAGCGCATCATCCGCCTTCGCGACGGGCTGGTGACCAGCGACGAGCCCGTCGCGGCATGAGCCGGACGTCGGCGCTTTTCGGTTTGGCCTGGCGCGAGGGACGGTTCGCCCGTCGCCGGCTTCTCCTCTACATGTCGTCGATCTCGTTAGGCGTCGCTGCGCTGGTCGCCATCGACTCGTTTGGCAGCAATGTCGCCGAGAGCATTCGCCAGCAGTCACGCGAACTGCTTGGCGGTGACGTCTCGCTCACCTCGCGGGCGAAGTTTCCAGCACCGATCGATTCGCTGATCGATTCCCTGCACGCCGCCGGCAACGGCATCGCGCACGTGACGTCGTTTCCGTCGATGGCATCGGTGCCCCGCACCTCGCTCACGCGACTCGTCCAGATCCGTGCGGTCGACCGCAGCTGGCCGCTCTACGGCAGCGTCCAGACGACGCCGGCGAACCAGCTTGCAGCCATTCACCGGCGGCACGCCGCGCTGGTCGATCCATCGGTGCTCGTCGCACTTCGGGCGCGGGTCGGTGACTCGATCACCGTCGGCGTCGCGAACTTCGTCATTGCCGGAACGATCGAGCGAATTCCGGGCGACGTCGGCATCGCCTCGGCAATCGTTCCGCGGGTGATCGTCGGGCAGCGATTTCTCGAGGAGACGCGACTGCTCCTCTTCGGCAGTCGCAGCGAGCGTATCGTCCTCGTCCGCGCCGCACCGACGTTAGGCGCGACGCGCCTCGCCGCCCGCTTGCGTCCGCGGGTGGCGAAGGGCACCGTCCGCCTCGGGACGGCGACGCAGACGCAGGCGAACGTCAGCGAAGGGTTCGAGAAGCTCACGCAGTTCCTCGGCATCGTCGGGCTGGTCGCCCTGCTGCTCGGTGGCGTCGGCGTCGCCAGCGGCGTCCACGCCTTCGTCGCGGCGAAGATCGACGTCGCGGCCGTGTTGCGCTGCCTCGGCGCGACGAGCCGCCAGGTTTTGGCGATCTATTCGCTGCAGGCGGCGGCGATGGGATTCGCCGGCGCCGCGGTCGGGACGCTACTCGGCATCGCGGTCCAGCAGCTGCTTCCGATCGTCGCCGGATCGATCCTGCCGGTACGCGTGGCGATTCATCTCGACCCGCGCTCCATCGTGCTCGGACTGTCGGTCGGCGTCTGGGTCGCGATCGCGTTCGCGCTCTGGCCTCTGGTCGCACTGCGCCGTGTATCGCCGCTGCAGACGCTCCGCCGCGAGGCCGACGCGGACGCGCTCCAGCTCGGGCGGTTCGACATCGCCCGCGTCATCGTCGCGGTCGCACTGGTCTCGAGCGTCGGCGTGATCGTCTTCGCGCGCACCGCATCGGTGCAGGAAGGCATTGGCTTCAACGTCGCGATCGCTGCCGCGGTCGTGGTGCTCTCGCTCTCAGCGACGCTCGTCTCACGGGGTGCGCGGGCGACGCTCCGCGCGCGATGGCCGTTCGCCGTCAGGCACGGCATCTCAAGTCTCTATCGACCGGGAAACCAGACGCGCGCCGTGATGCTCGCCCTCGGATTCGGCGTCTTTCTCGTCTCGACGCTCTACCAGGTCGGTGGCCTGCTTGTTCGTCGGTTTACCGTCAGTGCAGACGCTGCAACCGCCAACGTCGTGTTCTTCGACGCGCAGCGAGAGCAGGTGACCGGACTGGACTCGGCAATCCGCGCCGGGCACTGGACGGTCGTGCAGACGGTACCGATCGTGACGCTGCGCATCTCGGCGCTCAACGGCCGCCCCGTGGACTCGGTGCTCACCGACTCGGCTCATCTGCGCAGCCAGAACTGGATGTGGCGGCGCGAATACCGCTCGACCTGGCGCGACACCGTCGTCGCGACCGAGAAACTCACGGCGGGTCGCTGGTTCACCGCTGCGCAGGGCGCCAGCGACACGATCCCCGAGGTGTCGCTCGACGCCGACATCGCCAGGGAGATGCGCCTCACGTTAGGCGACACGCTGACCTGGGACCTCCAGGGTGTCCCCGTGCGGACGCGGGTGACGAGCTTCCGCGAGATCAACTGGGCACAGTTCACCCCGAACTTCTACGCCGTGTTCGAACAGGCGGCGCTGGCTGGCGCACCGACACAGTTCGTCGTGCTCGCACGGATACCCGCCGACAGCGCGGTCGCCCGCCTGCAGCGGGATGTCGTCGTTCGCTGGCCCAACATCTCGAGCATCGATCTCTCGCTGATCCAGCGGACGATTGACGGCATCGTCAGGCAGATGGCGACGGCCGTCCGCTTCCTCGCGCTGTTCAGCGTGGCGATGGGCCTGCCCGTCCTCTTCAGCGCCGTCGCCGCGACGCGCCGCGCGCGGATGCGCGAGGGCGTCCTGCTCAAGACGCTCGGTGCCACCCGTGGACAGGTGCGGGCCGTACTCGCCGCCGAATACGCCGCGCTCGGCATCATGGGCGCGCTGACAGGGCTCCTGCTGTCGGTCGGCGGGGCGTGGGCGCTCGCGAAGTGGGTGCTGAAAATCGACTTCGCGCTGTCGCTCGTCCCCCTCGTCGCGATCCTGCTCGGCATGCTCGTGCTGTCGCTCACCGTCGGCCTGCTCGCCGGACGCGACGTATTCTCCGGCACGCCGATGGATGCACTCCGCGAAACTTGAAACAAGCCGTTAGCGTTGAGCGACTGCGGTCACGCAGTTCCTCTGCGCTAACGGCTAATGGCTAATAGCTAACTGCGTCCGTCACTTGGTGGGCGCTCCGTTCTCGTCCACCACCACCACCGGTCCCAGCTTCGCCGCGCGGAGGCTGGCTTCGATCTCCTTGCGATCGCCGACGACGACGATCACCAGTTTCGCGGGATCGATGTAGGTCCTGGCCGAGGCATTGGCCTGCGCCAGCGTGACAGCGCGGAGATTCCTGCTGATCGTGTTGTAGTAATTGAGCGGGAGCCCATCGCGAAGAATGTTCACCCCCGCGCTCGCGATCTGGTCGATCGTTTCGAAGCCAAGGGGCAATGACTTGGTCTCGCTCGACTTGGCGAACTGCAACTCCGCCACCGTCAGCGGACGCCCTAAGCGGATCTCGCGCAGCTCACGCATCATCTCGACGAGCGCGCTGTCAGTCTTCGCTGCAGCGACCGCACTGCTCGCGATGAACTCACCTGGTTGCGGCGGCAAGCGATACTGGAAGCCGGTGTTCGCGCCGTAGGTGAAGCTGTGCTTCTCGCGGAGATTCAGGTTCAGGCGGCTGCTGAAGGCACCGCCGAGGGCGGTGTTCATCAGGTCGATGGCGTAGTAGTCCGGCGAGGTGCGCGCCGGACCGGTTGCGCCGACGAGGAGAATGCTCTGCGGCGAATTGGGACGGTCGTAGAGGTAGATAGTGCCCGATGCCGCGGATTTCGCCTCGGGAATCGTGTAGCGCGCCTTGAAGCCGCCGGCGGGCCATTTGCCGAACGCCGCCTCGAGCTTGGCCAGCGCGACCGCGGGTGTGATGTCCCCCGAGACGACGAACTTCACATTCTGCGGCCGATAGTAGCGCCCGTGAAAGACGACGAGGTCGTCGCGCGTGATTGCGGCGAGCGACTGCTCGGAAACCGTCCGCTCATAGGGGTGGCCGGTTCCCCAGAGGATATTCGCCTCGACGCGCCGTGCGATGTACTGCGGATTGTCCTTGAGCTGCTTGATGTTCGCGAGGTTGTTCTGGCGAAG
>JBKJQR010000291.1:0-3482 GCA_046593895.1 Gemmatimonadaceae bacterium
CAGCTCCTTGTCTTCCCCCCACAAATCGAGGTCGAGAATGCACGACGATGCCGTCGCCCGTCTCCGCAACACGGTTCTCCTCGCCGGCGCCGCGCTGATCACCAGCGCCGCGGTGGCCGCACCAAAGATCAATGTCATAACGGTGATCGCCCGCGACTTTTCGTTCGAGCTTCCCGCCTCGATTCCCGCCGGGCTGACCACCTTCCACATGCTCAACAAGGGGAAGCAGGAACACCATATGTCGGTATTCCGCCTCGACTCGGGGAAGACGGCCGCCGAGGGGATCAAGGCACTCGTCGATGCGGGGCAGGGACCGCGTCCCGCCTGGCTGCGTCCCGTCGGCGGTCCGCAGGCGGCGAGGTCGCATACCGCCGCGAACGCGACGCTCGTGCTCGAACCCGGCAGCTATCTCGTCTTCTGCGAGGTGCCGGGCCCCGATCCGATGCCGCACTTCATGAAGGGGATGGCGAAGGGGTTCACCGTGACCGGTGCCTCGCATCCTTCACCACTCCCGAAGGCCGACGTCAACCTCACGCTCACCGAGTATGACTTCACCTTCACGCAGCCGCTGACGAGGGGCCGTCACACCGTCGCGGTGACCAACACCGGCGCGCAGGCGCATATGGTGGTGATCACCCGGCTTCCCCCCGGCCAGTCGTCGAAGCCGTGGATGGACTGGGCGATGAATCCGCAGGGGAAGTCTGCGCCGGGCCAGTCGAAGGGCGGAGTCACCGAGATCCCGCCGGGCGCAACGGTGAACTTCACCGAGAACTTCACCCCCGGTCGCTACTTCCTGATCTGCTTCACCGCCGACGCGATGGACGGGAAGCCGCACTTTCTGCACGGGATGCAGAAGGAGATTGTCGTTCGCTAGCCTGCTATGACACGGCGACGAGGAACGCGGAAGGATCCGACGAGGGACGAGGAACGCGGAAGGATCCGACGAGTGACGAGGGACGAGGAAGGAGCGGCGAAACATCAAAACACGTGCGGGCCGGCGTCCAAGTGGGGCGCCGGCCCGCATCCTTTTGTCGAGACATAATCCTGACAATTGGGCTCCTATCTTGTGCGCGGAATCACTTGCATCTTATCGGACGCGTTCGGGGCTGCCGGACGCACCAGTCTCTTTTTGTCGAGGGTTTGTCAAATGATGCGACACAGTATTCGCGCGCGGCACGCCGGAGTTGCCGCTCTCACGATCCTGCTCGCTGCAGCGTGCAGCGATGCGATCTCGCCGCCGACGTCGTCCGGCGCGAGCACATCGCCGCTGCTGTCGGTCGCGGGCGCAACGGCGGGGATGCGGATCGGCACGCCATCCGCCGACCGCCACGTGATGGAGTTCAGCACCGGCATCCCCGCCGATCTCGCGGCCCAGGTCGCGGCGAAAGGCGGGACGCTCGTTCGCGTCGACGCAGGCATCGGGATGGCCGTCACCTCCGGGCTGAGCGACGCCGCGGCTGACGCGATCGCCGGGAAGCAGAACAACTCGCGCGACCTCGTCGCCCAGTGGGTGCCGTCACTCGACGATCTGCAGGCAACGATTGCCGACGAGTCAATGAGCGAGCCATCGATCGATGCGACACCAAAGTCGCCGCTGACCGCCTTCTTTTACGTCAACGGGCAGCAGTGGGACATGCGGCAGATCCACGCCGACCAGGCGTGGGCGCAGGGGCGAACGGGCATCCCGTCGGTTCGCGTCGCGATTCTCGACACCGGCCTCGATCCCAACCATATCGATGGCAATGGAACCGTCATCGACCAGGCGACGAGCACCTGGTTCACGCCCTCCGTCACGCCGGACCCGGGGCCGCGCTGGCTCGATGACAATTACCACGGGACCCACGTCGGCGGACTGGTCACGACGAACAACATCGGGACCGCCGGCGTCGCGCCTAACGTCACGCTGGTTGCGGTCAAGGTGCTGAGCGCCTCGGGACGTGGCTCGTTCGCCGACGTCATCTCGGCCATTTACTACGCGACCAACGTCCACGTCCAGGTCATCAACATGAGCCTCGGCGCGTACTTCCCACGCGGCGGCCGCGAGACAGCGCAGCTCGTGCGGCTGATGACCAACGCGATCAACTACGCCCACGCCCACAACGTTCTCGTCGTTTCGGCGGCCGGAAACGAGTACCGCGACCTGCAGCACGACCAGAATTACATCGCGGTTCCATGCGAGGTCGGCGTTCAGATGTGCGTGTCGTCCACCGGCGTCACCGATACGAAGGCGTCGTATTCCAACTACGGCACCAACGCGATCAATGTCGCCGCCCCGGGCGGTGATTTCGACCGCTTCGTCTTCGGCCCGTGCAGCAGCCACAGCGTGATCCCGTCGCTGGCCGCCTGCCGTACGCGGAACCGTTACCTCAGGGTGATCGGCACCAGCCAGGCGACGCCCCACGTCGCCGGACTCGGCGCATTCCTCGATTCGCAGTTCGGCGGCATGCTGACGGCGTCGCAGATGATCACGTCGATTCAGCAACACGCCGATGATCTCGGCGCGCCGGGCACCGACCCGTTCTATGGAAAGGGTCGGATCAACGTTTTCGCGACGGTGAACGACCGGACACCGTAAGGCCTGACGGTCAACGCTGCAGCGCCCCGGACTCCTCGAGTCCGGGGCGCTGTTGCTTTTCTCGCGGACGATGCGTCGCGCGCGACGCACGTCGTGGGAGGATGACGCGCGATGTTGGCAATCGCGAGTTCCCCGTCGGACGATTTTGGTGATGGGATGCTGAACGCGCCGCAGCATCGTCCGCCGTGCCCCTTGCGCCGCAACCCTCGCCGAGCCGATTAATATGGGTATGCCAGCGACGATACCTCCGGCGCGGTGGACCGCCGCCGTGCTCTACGCCCTCCCCACGGACGGGCAGCGGCACGAGATCATCGACGGGGTTCACTACGTGACTCCATCGCCGGGCTCGCCGCACCAGCTGGTACTCGGTGAATTATTCGCCGTTCTGCACCCGTACCTGAAGCGCGAGCCCGTCGGGTGGGTGATTCTTTCGCCCTTCGACGTGGACCTCGGCGACGATACCGTCGTCGAGCCGGACATCGTGGTCTTTTCACGGATCGGTCCGCGCCCGCCGGAAGCCGGTGAGGGTGGCGTCGTCCCCATCCTCGCGATCGAGATCATCTCGCCATCGTCGGTGCGGCGCGATCGAATCGTCAAGCGCGTGCGCTACCAGCGCGCGGGGATCGCCGAATACTGGATCGTCGATCCCGTGTCACGGCTCGTCGAGCGGTGGTTGCCCACCGACGACCGCCCGGAGATCATCGTCGAGACGCTGCGCTGGTTCCCGCCTGGCGCCGCGACGAAGCTATCGATCGATCTCAGCGAGGTTTTCGCCGACGTGCCTAACGACAGCGGCGTCTGACGACGGCCGGCGTGCAACACGGCGATGAGAGTTGAGAAAGGAGCTCCTTCCGCGTCCCTCATCGCCGTGTCATAGCCCGCGCCGCGCGACGGACCCTCACCAGAT
>JBKJQR010000177.1:0-4309 GCA_046593895.1 Gemmatimonadaceae bacterium
CGGAGCCGCGGCCACGAGCAGGCCGGCCGCGGACGCGACGCGCAGCCGGCCCACCGCGGCGCGCCGCGTGGCGAGCATCAACGCACCGCTCCCCGCCCAGAGCCCCCACACCCAGAAGGCGAGCGCAAAGAAATAATCCCGCTCCCGCGCTTCGTGCGGCGCCGCATCCGGCAGGATCCCCCAGCCGATGGACGGACCGGCCTTGAGGTTGAGGTACGCGATCACGCCAAGCGACGCAGAGCCGAGGAGGACGAGCAGCGCCCGCGATCCGCCGCGGTCGAGCCGGCGGGCCGCGCGCGCACCCGCGACGCCGAGCGCAACGAAGAGCAGCGAGACCGTTAGGCGGAGCGCGCTCGCTGGCGGGTCCGGCGCGAGGCCGAGCGCGACCTGCCAATCGGCGTACTGGAGGAAGTTCGCCGCCTGGATCCAGGGGGGCGCCTGTCGGGGAAAGAACGCCGCGATCTCGTACTGCCGGCGACCGATCACGTCGCCGAGTGCCTGCCACGTGGCCGGATTCCCCTGGTTCAGAGCGGGCTCGTGCCGCGCCCGCAGCAGCATGATGAGCAGCGGGGTCGCGCCTAACGCGAGCGCGAGCACCGCGCGCCAGGCGCCGCGCACCCGGCCGAGTGCGAGCGCAATCAGCGCGGCGGCGCCCAGCGCGGCGAGCGCAAAGCGCCCGGTCGCCAGCGCCCCCGCGACGACCATCGCGACCACGAGGACCAGCGCGTCGCGCCACCGGACCGCGGCTTCGTCGCCGGTCGATCGCTCCGTATCGGTCGCCAGCCAGATCGCTGCCGGACCGGCGACCAGCGCACTGGCGTGAAGCGGCGCCGCGATCGCGAACAGGTAGACCAGCAGCCCGCGCGTCCTCGCCGCAGCCCCGGAATCGCCGCGCACGTCGGCCACCGACGCACGATCCGCCACCGTCAGCATCAGCACCGACAGCAGCAGCGACACCGAATAGACTTCGGCCTCCGTCGCGCTCAGCCAGACCGACGTCATGCACCCGGCGCAGATCCCACCAGCGATCCCGGCGGCGCTCGACATGCCCCGCCGCACCAGCAGCACAGCGCCTAACGCGCAGGCGGCGGCGCTGCAGACCGCCGAGAGCAGGTTGGCGACGAGCGCCGCCGGCATCCCCAGCGCCAGTATGTCCACCGCCCGCCCGAGCGTGACGTAGAGCGGCGTTCCCGGCGGGTGCGGAATCCCCCAGCCGCGGATCGTCGCGACGAACTCGCCCGCGTCCCAGAAGGTGACCGCCGGCGCCAGCGACGCACAGTAGAGCGCGAGCAGCGCGGCGAAGACGATCCAGCCGGTGCGCGCCGCGCTCAAGACGTCTCGATCGCTCGCATCTCCGTGCTCACCCGCGACGGGCGCCGCGTCAGCAGCTCGCGCACGCGCGCTTCGCTCAACTCGCGCGTCAGCGTCCCCCCGCTCGCCATCGAAATGATCCCCGTTTCCTCGGACACGACGAGCACCAGCGCATCCGTTTCTTCGGTCAGGCCGAGTGCGGCGCGGTGCCGGGTGCCAAGCGAGCGGTCGCTCAGCGTCGCCTGCGACAGCGGCAGGATGCACCCGGCGCAGACAATCGTGTCACCGCGAATGATCACCGCGCCGTCGTGGAGCGGCGAGTATGGCGTGAAGATCGTCGCCAGCAGGTCAGCCGAGACCTTGGCATCCATCTGGCTCCCGCTCTCGAGAAACTCGCTGAGCGAGACCTCGCGCTCGATTGCGATGATCGCGCCGGTGCTCGTCCGCTGCAGGCGCCCTAACGCGTCGGCGATCGCGTCGGCGACCTCGCCGTCCTGCAGGTGGTGGAACAGCCGCGCCACCGGGGCCTGCCCGAGATGTGCCAGCGCCGCGCGGAGCTCGGGCTGGAAGACGACCAGCGCCGCGAACGCGCCGTACGTGAATACCAGTCCGAGCAGGTAGGTGATCATCGTCAGCTTCAGCGCCAGCGCCAGGCCGTACGCGATGACCACGAGGATGATGCCAATCAGCATCTGTGCCGCGCGCGTCCCGTGGAAGAGGAGCATCACGCGATAGAGCGCGAAGGCGACGATCGCGATCTCGATCGCGTCCCGCCAGTCGGGGTGCAGCAGCCGCAGGTGCTCGAAGACGCTCATGCTCGCCGTTAGTCGGGGTGCGGCCGGTGATCGATCGCGGAATATTGCACAAAGCGGCCAGCGGCGCGACGCCTAACGTTGGGCGGCCTCGAGCACCGCCCAGGCGACGTCGAGCGCCTGCCGCGTCGGGGCGACGTCGTGGACCCGGAAGATGCGCGCTCCGAGCATCAGCGCCGCAACGTTCGCGCCCACGGTCCCCGCTTGCCGCTCGGCCGGTGCGCTGACGCCGGTCAGATCGCCGATGAAGCGCTTCCGCGACGCGCCGATCAGCACTGGCCGGCCGAGCCGCGCAATCTCCGGCACCGCGGCGATCACCGCCAGCGAATGCTCGGCGCGCTTGCTGAAGCCGAGCCCGGGGTCGAGCACGATCGCGTCGGCGTCGACCCCCGCGGCGAGCGCGCGATCGAGCGCCGCCCGCAGTTCGCCGACGACCGCCGGCACGACCTCGTCGTACACGGCGAGCTCGTAGGTCGCCATCGTCGCGACGTCGCCCCGCGAATGCATCAGGACGACTCCGCAGCCGGCGCTGGCACAGAGCGCAGCCATCGCCGAATCGAGTCGGAAGCCGGAAACATCGTTGACGATCCGCGCCCCAGCGCCTAACGCTGCCGCAGCGGTCGCCGCCTTCACGGTGTCGATCGATACCATCGTCGCCGGAAAGCGGCGGACGATTTCGCGGATCACCGGCACGACGCGCCCGCACTCAGCGGCCGCATCGACCGCCGTCGCTCCCTGCGGCCGCGTTGACTCGCCGCCGACGTCGATGATGTCCGCGCCCTCGGCGATCATCCGCGCCGCGTGGTCCACCGCGCGCGCCGGATCTGCGAAGTTGCCACCGTCGCTGAAGCTGTCGGGCGTGACGTTGAGAATCCCCATCACCAGCGGCCGGCCGAGCACGATCTCCGTCTCACCGACACGCCAACGGCCCCCGAGCGGGGGCCGTTGGTCTGCCGCGATGTGGTGCGAGCCCCGCTCGCCGCCGGTCACGCCGGGGCGATCTCCGGCCCGCCGAGCAGCGGCGGCGTACGGCGCGGCTCGACCGCTGGCTTGACCGCCGTCGCCGCCGGCGGGAACGGTGGTGGCTCACTCCCACCCGTCGGACGCGGCGGCAGCACCTCCCCGCGCGCCAGCGCCGCGACGTCGGCACCGGTCAGCGTCTCGCGCTCGAGCAGCTGGCTGGCGACGGTGTGCAGCAGCGCGATGTTCTCTCTCAGCACCGCCTTCGCCCGCTCGAACGCCTCGTCGATGACGCGCTTCACTTCCGCGTCCACCGTCTGCGCCGTCTTCTCGCTCACCTCGCGCCGATGCTGGATGTCCCGGCCGAGGAAGAGATCCTGCTCGTTGTCACCGACGAGGATCGGGCCGATCACGTCGGACAGTCCCCACTGCGTGACATAGCGCCGAGCGATGTTGGTCGCCTGCTTGATGTCACTCGACGCGCCGGTGGTCACCCGCTCGCGGCCGAACACCAGCTCCTCCGCGGCGCGACCGCCGAACGACATCGCCAGCGCCGCTTCCAGCTGTTGGCGGGTGATGCTCACCCGGTCGTCCTCCGGCAGCGTGAACGCCAGGCCTAACGCTCGCCCGCGGGGGACGATCGTCACCTTGTGCAGCGGATCGTTGCCGACGATCTTCACCGCGCAGATCGCGTGGCCACCCTCGTGGTAGGCGGTCAGCCGGCGCTCCTCGTCCTTCATCACCATCGACTTGCGCTCGGTCCCGAGCATGACCTTGTCCTTCGCGTCCTCGAGGTCGGCCATGTAGACCTTGTCGCGGTTGCGGCGGGCGGCGAGCAGCGCACCCTCGTTGACGAGGTTCGCGAGGTCAGCGCCGGACATGCCCGGTGTGCCACGCGCCAGCACCGACACGTTCACGTCGTCGGCGACCGGCACCTTCCGCATGTGCACGCGGAGAATTCCCTCGCGGCCACGCAGATCCGGCGCATCGACCACAATCTGGCGGTCGAAGCGGCCCGGGCGCAGCAGCGCGGGATCGAGCACGTCGGGGCGATTCGTCGCCGCGATCAGGATGACGCCTTCGTTGCTCTCGAAGCCGTCCATCTCGACGAGGAGCTGGTTGAGCGTCTGTTCCCGCTCGTCATGCCCGCCGCCCATGCCAGAGCCACGATGACGACCCACCGCATCGATTTCGTCGATGAAGATGATGCACGGTGCATGCGCTTT
>JBKJQR010000015.1:0-4240 GCA_046593895.1 Gemmatimonadaceae bacterium
ACCCTGAGTATGAGCAGCACGATCGTCGTGACCCCGCCGATCACCGCCATCGCGATCAGTTGGGTGACCAGCCACTTCCTCAGCGCGCCGCCCATCGCCGCAAGGACCTCGTCGGCCCGCTTTCGCGCGCGGCGGGGGAAGAGATGCATCAGTCCACTGCGATAGGTCGCCGGCTCGGCGCCGATGTAGATCGAGAGAAAGATGATCAGCAGCACTCCGCCGAAGGCTTGAAGCGTCCCCGAAAGGAAGGGAAAGAGGAAGTGCGACGCACCACCCATCCTCGCGCTCAGCTTTGCCTTCAGGTTCGCGGCTGGAGTGCCTTTGCCCTCCGGTTCGGCACGAGCTGAGTTGGCCGAAGAATCGGCCGAATGGGCCGAAGACGCGCTAGCTGCACTAATTCTGGCGCTATCCTGCGCCATTGAAGCGCTATCTCTATTGGATGACGCGGCGGATCGATGTGCGCTGCTGTCCGCTCGCTCCCCACCGGTCGAATCGTTTTGCTTCCCCCCGTCGCTGGAGTCAGCGTTGCTCTTGCCGAGCACCAGGCCGAGGAGTCCGGACTGATGGTTGTTGATCCAGTCCTCGACCTTGTCCGCTGCCTCGGGGAGCTTGGCTCGGAGCTCCCGCGACTGCTGTTTCAGCGTCGGCGCCATCAGCGCGCCGAAACCGAAGAGGAGTCCGAGAAAGCTGACGACCACCATCGCCGCGCCGACTCCGCGCGGGATGCGGAACCGCTCGAGCCGGTCGACCGCCGATGCGACCGCGAGTCCGAAGAGGAGACCGAGGAAGACGACGAAGAACAACTCGTGGGCGACCCAGAGCAAGCGAAGTCCAACATAGATGGCGACGATCAGCGCCGCGGCGCGAAGAACATCCTTGCTCTGCCAGCCGACCGAACGGCGTCGCCGCTCGTGGTGAATCGGTGGCGGTGCCTGGCCGGGCGTCCCGCCCGACGAAGACTCGGCTGAGGACGACGGTGCGGCTTTCGCGGGCGATCCGGTCGGGGGCATCGTTGGCTCAGTCATGCGGACGGTGGGAGCAAAGAGGGTACCGCGCTACATTACGGGCGACATGACTACCGAGGAAGGAGTGCGCCGAGCCAGCACCCCGCATACGCCGCTCTATCTCGACACGCAGGACGATGTCGAGAAGTTCACGCGGACTATTCAACACACGACGCAGCTCGCGCTCGATACCGAGGGTGCGAGCTTTCATCGCTTCGTCGATCGCGTCTACCTGCTGCAGCTCTCGACGCGCGAGCAGAGCGCGGTGATCGACCCCCTCCCCACTGGCAAGCTCGAGGCCCTCGGGACGCTGGTCGAGGATCCGTCGGTCGAGGTCATCTTCCACGACGCCGATTACGACCTCCGCCTCCTCGGCCAGGACTATGGCTGGAAGACGCGGAACATCTTCGATACCCGGCTCGCCGCCCAGCTGCTCGGCTTCAAGGCATTCGGTCTCGCCGCGCTGCTCGACAAATATTTCGGTGTCACCCTCGACAAGAAGCACCAGCGTGCCGACTGGTCGATGCGCCCGCTGACCGCCGACATGCTTGCCTACGCGTCGCAGGACACCATGTACCTGCACGACCTCCGCGACATCCTGCACGGAGAGCTGGAGAAGAAGGGGCGCCTGGGCTGGGCGAAGGAGGAGTTTGCGCGGCTCGAGCGAACGCGCTGGGAGCCCGAGGATCCAGCGTTAGGCTTCATGCGGATCAAGGGCGCGCGCGATCTCGACCGTCGCGAGCTGGCGCTGTTCCGCGAGCTGGTGCAGTGGCGCGATGCACTGGCGAAGCAGCTCGATCGCTCGACCTTCCGCGTGGTCGGCAACGAGACGCTGATGGACATCGCCCGCCTCCGCCCATCGGACGCGAAGACGTTGATGGCGATCAAGGGGATGCCGCGCGGGATCGGCGAACGTCACGCCAGCGAAGTGCTCGAGGCGGTCGAGCGTGGCGTCGCCGTGCCCGACGCCGATCTCCCCCAATTCCCACGCGCGCCGCGCTGGGACAAGGACCCCGACTTCGACGCGCGCGTCAACGCCTTGCGCACGGTCCGCGACGAAGCCGCGAAGCGCCTCGATCTCGACCCCGGCGTCCTCGGCTCGCGCGAGCGACTCGAGTCGATCGCCCGCCGGATGCCGCAATCAATAGAAGATCTGGTCGAGATCGCCGACCTTCGCCGCTGGCAGATCGAGGAATTCGGTGAGGCCGCGGTGCGTGCGGTGAACTCGATTGCCTCCGCGCCGCCGGGCGCGGGCAAACCAGCGCCGAGCGGGCGCCGACCGCGCGGCGGGCGGGGGAGACACGGCGGTGCAGGCGGCGGCGGTGCGGATGCCGCGGGGCAGGAGGTGCTGGCGTTGGACAGCGGTGTGGGGGAAGGTGGCAATGAAGCGCCCGCGGCAGGTGATGCGCCGGACGCGCTGCCTAACGCTTTGACAGCGGTGCCTGATGCTGCAGCCCCCGCGGCCCGCGAACGGCCGGCGACCCTGCCGCCGCGCGGACGCGCTGGTGGGCGCGGTGGACTCGGCTCACGCCGTGGCAGCCCGCCGCCGGACGCTCCCGCGCCTAACGATCAAGCCGAGTCCGCGGTTCCGTTGCCGAATGGGCCAGTGTCCTCGCCACCCGGAGGACGCCCCGGCGCGCCGCTCCGAAAGGGCGAGCACAAGGACGATCGGTCGCCGTACCGGGAAGAGTAGGCGCGGCGGGGGAGGCAGCACGGTCGTGGTGCGGGTTGCCTCGAGCTCTCCTATAGTTCGACTCGACGGATAGCGCTTCGCCCTGCACGCAATCGATGTCGCCTTTCGGCGGCGTCGGCGTTGACTGGAGCAGATGGAACCTGCGATGCCGCCTTCGACCATCATCGAGCGAGTGAAGGTCGAGATTCGGACGCGCCACTACAGCCCGCGGACCGAAGAGGCCTATGTCGGGTGGATAGCGCGCTACCTCGAATTCCATCGCGGCCGAGCGCTGGCAGACCTGGCGATCGACGACATTCGCCAGTTTCTGTCGGCGCTCGCGATCGATGCCAAGGTGAGCGCCTCGACCCAGAACCAGGCGCGCGCTGCGATCACCTTTCTGTACCGCGATGTGTTACGCGCGCCGGTCGGCACCGTGGATGGCGTCGCCACCGCCAAGCGGCCGCGTCATCTGCCAGAAGTACTGACCGCCGGCGAAGTCGATCGCGTCCTCGCCGCGTTGACGGATCCGTACAAGCTCGTTGCGAGTCTCCTCTACGGATCCGGACTTCGTTTGCTCGAGGCGCTTCACCTGCGCGTCAAGGATGCCGACCTCGATCGGGGCGAACTGCTCATCCGCGGGGGAAAAGGTGGGAAGGACCGGGTGACTGTGTTGCCCAATGTTCTGCTCGATCCGCTGCGCGAACGTCTGCTCACAGTTCAGCGCGTCCATGACCGCGACCTCGCTCGTGGGCAGGGCCGGACGGTCCTTCCCGAGGCGTTCAGTCGAAAGCATCCCACCGCGCCCCTCGAATGGCGCTGGCAGCTCATCTTCCCCGCGACACGCCCCTGGCTGGATTCCAACACTGGCTACGAGCATCGTCATCATCTTCACGAGACTGCCGTTCAGCGCGCGGTCCACGAGGCGGCGCTGGTGGTGAGCATCACGAAGCGCGTCACCTGTCACACGTTTCGCCACTCGTTCGCGACCCACCTGCTCGAAGCGGGCTACGACATCCGTACCGTGCAGGAACTCCTCGGCCATTCCGACGTCCGCACGACGATGATCTACACCCACGTCCTGAATCGCGGTGGGTTGGGAGTCCAGAGCCCGATGGATCGGCTGCAGCCGGCGCGGCGTCCGGCTCCGCGCGCCCCGAACATCGACGAGTTCGGGGGGCGTCGGCCGCCAAGCGGCGGTCCGCCGTCGAACGCGACGACGCGCCACCCATACCCGCGTGGCGGCGAGCCTCGCAGCTGACTCCGAGCAAACAAAACGTCTTGGAGAGCTGGTGATCCCGGTGCGACCCGACCCTGCTCTCGCTCGCAGTCTACTTCCAGACTAAGAACCGCGCCGGCTACAGATGAACAATCTCACCGCCTATTGAGTTACGGGCTCCCAGGAACGTAAATTCGCCAAGCGTTAGGTTGCGGCCTCGCAACACTAAGGCATAATAGACAGAAATGTCTAATGGGCGTTAGACAGCCACAAATTCCGAATCGGACGAATTTGCGCGACACGTTCCCGTACGAGGCTCGCTGGGATTCTGTTGGCCTCGATTGT
>JBKJQR010000019.1:0-18667 GCA_046593895.1 Gemmatimonadaceae bacterium
ACCATAACGGTCCACTGCAACGGCTCCGCGGGGCAGAGCTTCGGCGCGTTCCTCGCCCGCGGCGTCGCGCTCGAGCTCACCGGCGAAGCGAACGACTACGTTGGCAAGGGCTTGTCGGGGGGCCGCCTGACGGTGCGCGCGCCTAACGCCGCGCACTTCATTCCTGAGGAGACCGTGATCGTCGGCAACACGGTGCTCTACGGCGCGACCAGCGGTGAGGCATATTTCGGTGGGCTTGCCGGGCAGCGCTTCGCGGTGCGGAACAGCGGCGCCACCGCGGTCGTCGAAGGAGTCGGCGACCACGGGTGCGAGTACATGACCGGCGGCGTGGTCGTCGTGCTCGGGCGCACCGGGCGCAACTTCGCCGCGGGGATGAGCGGCGGGCTCGCCTTCGTCCCCGACGAGTCGGAACAACGCGAGTCCGCCCGCCGCTGCAACAAGTCGCTCATCGACCTGTTGCCGGTGCAGCGCGCCGAGGATCGTGCGTTGCTCCGCCGACTGGTCGAGCAGCATGCGCGCTACACCGGCAGCGCGCGCGCGCGCTCGCTCCTCGGCCGCTGGGACCATGCGCTCCGCGACTTCGTGGTGGTGGTCCCGACGGAATACCGCCGCGCGTTAGGCCGCCACGGGGGGGAGGATTCGTTCGGCGCGGTTCCGCAGCTGCATTCGGAGGGGAAGCGCCATGGGTGACCCAAAGGGTTTCATCACGCTGCGCCGCGCTGCGCCGTCGCGCGAGCCGGCTGCGTCGCGCGTCTGGCACTGGCAGGAATTCTATGCGCCGGCGCAGCCTGAGTTCGTCGCCGAACAGGGCGCGCGGTGCATGGACTGCGGCGTCCCGTTCTGTCAGGGCGATACCGGTTGCCCGGTGCACAACCTGATTCCGGAATGGAACGATCTCGTGTTCCACAATCGGTGGCGCGAGGCGAGCGAGACGCTGCACGCGACCAATAATTTTCCGGAATTCACCGGGCGCCTCTGCCCGGCGCCGTGCGAATCGGCGTGCGTGCTCGGTCTCATCGACGAGCCGGTTGCAATCCGGAACATCGAACAGGCGATCGCTGACCGCGCGTTCGCGGAAGGCTGGATCGCGCCGCGCCCGCCGCACGAGGAATCAGGATTCAGTGTCGCCGTGATCGGCTCCGGTCCAGCGGGGCTCGCCGCCGCGCAGCAGTTGCGGCGCCTCGGTCATGCCGTGACGGTCTTCGAGAAATCGGACCGGATCGGTGGATTGCTTCGCTACGGGATTCCCGAGTTCAAGCTCGAGAAAAAGGTGCTCGATCGGCGCCTGGCGCAGCTCGTTGCGGAGGGCGTGATGTTCCGCACGAACGTGAATGTCGGTGTCGACATCGCGGCGAGTACGGTACGCCGCGACTTCGATGCGGTGCTCCTCGCGACGGGCGCGCAGCAACCGCGGGAACTGCAGGTACCAGGTCGCGAGCTGCGTGGCGTGCACCTCGCAATGGACTTTCTCGCGCAGCAGAATCGCCGGCTGGCAGGTGACGTGATCGCACCGGCCACGGAGATCAACGCGAACAACAAGCACGTCGTCATCATCGGGGGCGGCGACACCGGCTCCGACTGCGCGGGTACGTGCCATCGCCACGGCGCGCTCAGCGTTCACCAGTTCGAATTGCTCGACCAGCCGCCCGCCGAGCGCGCGGCGTCGACACCGTGGCCACTCTGGCCGATGAAGCTCCGCTCGTCGCATGCGCACGAAGAGGGATGCCAGCGCGAGTGGAACGTCGCGACGACCTCACTGACGGGCGAGCGGGGCCGGGTGCGCGCGCTACACGCTGTGCGCGTGGGATCCATCACCGATGCCGATGGGCGATCGAAGCTCGCGCCGGTGGCGGGCACCGAGTTCGTGATGCAGGCAGATCTCGTGCTGCTCGCGATGGGGTTCGTCGGGCCCGCCGAGCATCGACTGCTCACCGCATTCGGTGTCGAGCGCGACGCGCGCGGTGCGATTGCCACCGACGGAGCACATCGGACGACGGTCGATGGCGTGTTCGCCGCGGGCGACGTCAGGCGCGGCGCATCACTGATCGTCTGGGCCATCCGTGAGGGGCGCGATGCGGCGGAGTCTGTTCATCATGACCTCTCCGCGCGCGCACAGCGTTTGAATCCGCTCTTGACTCTGCAGGGCGCCGGGGTAATATGACCGTCATGTCGCGCGCCTCGCTCCTCCTCCTTACCAATGCCCTCGGCCAAGAAATTATTGGTCGCGGGCTTTCGTGCCTGGGAGGATTCACCGAGTAGCGCGATGCTCGCATCGCGAACGGCCCCTCCCGCGTCATCGTGGGAGGGGCCGTTCTGCTTCATGGCACCTTCCGATGCGCGGAAACCGTTCGCGGCGAGGTCGTGCGGCTCGACGAGTCCTTCGTCATCCCTCACCGCTCCCCCACATGCCCGTATCGCAGTCGCATCGGCCGCCGCCCGATCACGTTCGCATCTTCGACACGACCCTCCGTGACGGTGAACAGTCGCCGGGATGCACGATGTCGCTCGTCGAGAAACTCGAAGTCGCACGCCAACTCGCGCGGCTCGGCGTCGACATCATCGAGGCGGGCTTTCCCGCGGCGTCGCCGGGCGACGCGGCCGCGGTCCGCCGGATCGCGGAGGAATTCAGCGCGACCGGGAGTCCGATCATTTGCGGACTGGCCCGTGCGACGGAGAGCGATGTCGAGACCTGTCTCGCATCGGTCACGCCTGCGGCGCGATCGCGGGTCCACGTTTTTCTCGCGACGTCGAACATCCATCTCGAGCACAAGCTTCGCTGTACGCGCGACGAGCTGATCGTCCGCGCACGTGAGGCAGTGAGCCTCGCGCGCACGGGGACGGACGAAGTCGAGTTCTCGCCCGAGGATGCAACGCGCTCCGATCCCGAATTCCTCCTCGATGTGCTCGTCGCGCCCGATTCGATGACCGCGGCGACGCTGAACATCGCCGATACCGTCGGCTACACCACGCCGGCGGAGTATGCGGCACTGATCACACGCGTCTGTGCGCTCGCAGCGCGTACCGACGGGGTCGTCGTCTCGACGCATTGCCACGACGACCTCGGACTCGCCGTCGCCAACTCGCTGGCCGGGGTACGCGCCGGCGCGCGGCAGGTCGAGTGCACGATCAACGGCATCGGCGAGCGCGCCGGCAACGCGTCGCTCGAGGAGGTCGTGATGGCGCTGCACACGCGCGCTGACTATTTCGGGATCGGGACGCGGATCGACACGCGCGAACTGATGCGCAGTTCGCGCGTCGTGTCATCGTGCACCGGATCATACGTCTCGCCCAACAAGGCCATCGTCGGCGCGAACGCGTTCGCGCACGAAGCGGGAATTCACCAGGATGGGATGCTCAAGCATGCCTCGACGTACCAGATCATAGCGCCGGAGACGGTCGGCGCCGACGGGAGCCAGCTGGTGCTCGGCAAGCATTCGGGTCGCAATGCGCTGCGCACCCGTCTTCGCGCGATGGGCCACGAGCTGGATGACGAGCGCTTCCTCGAAGTGTTCGC
Organism: Gemmatimonadaceae bacterium; assembly: GCA_046593895.1. Lineage (GTDB taxonomy): Bacteria > Gemmatimonadota > Gemmatimonadetes > Gemmatimonadales > Gemmatimonadaceae > JABFXC01. The sequence goes on from JBKJQR010000019.1 coordinate 3,515, forward strand.
CCGCTTCAAGCAGCTCGCGGACCGAAAGAAGCTCGTCAACGCGCGCGATCTGACGGTGCTCGCCGTCGGCGCCCAGGAGCATGCGCCGGCCGCCTGGAGCATCGAGCAGCTGCAGGTGAGCTGCGGCACGCACCTCATTCCCACCGCCACGGTGCAGCTGCGCGCGCCTGACGGTGCGACCCGCCTTGCATCGGCGACCGGCAGCGGCCCGGTCGACGCCAGCTGCCGCGCGGTCAACATGCTCGTCGGCGAGATCGCCGAGCTGCAGGGGTTCACCGTCCGCAACGTCAGCGAGGGGCTGGAAGCGTTAGGCGAGGTGACGGTGCGGGTCCGCGACTTCCATACCGACGAGACGCATGTCGGTCACGGTGCCCATACCGATGTGGTGACCGCATCGGCCGAAGCCTACGTCGACGCGCTGAACAACGTGCTGCACGCGCGGCGCCCTGAGGCAGTGAACGTCAGCCACGCTGCTGAGCGTTATGATATCGCGCCGACACTGGCGCAGGTAGCATCGGCATGACGCCGGCGACTCCGCGCACGCTGTTCGAGAAACTCTGGGAGCGTCACATCGTTCGCGCCGAGACGCCGGAGACGCCGGCGGTACTCTACGTCGATCTCCACCTGGTGCACGAGGTCACCTCGGCGCAGGCGTTCACGGTGCTGCGCGAACGCGGGCTCACCGTGCGCGCCCCGCAGCGAACGGTGGCGACGATGGATCACTCGACGCCGACAACACGCGGCGGGTTCGCCGGCCTGCCGATCCGTGATGCCGGGACGAATGCGCGCGTCGCACAGGTCGAGCAGCTGACCCGCAACTGCGAACAGTTCGGCATCCCGCTCCTCGCGCTCGGTGACCGGCGGCAGGGGATCGTCCACGTCATCGGACCGGAGTTGGGGCTCACACAGCCGGGAATGACGGTCGTCTGCGGCGATAGCCACACGAGCACCCATGGCGCATTCGGCGCGCTCGCCTTCGGGATCGGCACTTCGCAAGTCGGCCACGTGCTCGCGTCGCAGTGCGTGCTGCAGACCAAGCCGAAGACGCTGGAGGTAAAGATCGACGGCACGCTCTCGCCCGGCGTAACCGCGAAGGACGTGATCCTCGCGGTCTGCACGCGACTCGGCATCGGCGGCGCAACGGGACACGTCATCGAGTATCGCGGGAGCGCGATTCGCGCGATGTCGATGGAAGAGCGGATGACGGTCTGCAACATGTCGATCGAGGCGGGTGCGCGCGCCGGAATGATCGCGCCCGACGAGACGACGTTCGCATTCCTCCGCGATCGCCCGCACGCGCCAGAGGCCACGGCGTGGGACGCGGCTGTCGCCGATTGGCGGACGCTGACTACGGACGAGGGCGCACGCTTCGATCGATCGGTGACGCTGGATGGTGACGCGCTCGCTCCCATGATCACCTACGGCACGAACCCGGGGATGGGAATGGCGATCGACGATGCGATCCCGCATCCTGACCGGCTCGAGGACCGCAGCGAGCGCGAGAACGCCGAGCGCGCGTTGCGCTACATGGGGCTGACAGCCGGCGCCATGCTGGCGGGAACGGCGGTCGACGTGGTGTTCTTCGGCAGCTGCACCAACTCGCGCATCTCCGACCTGCGCGCCGCGGCGGAGATGCTCCGCGGTCGTCAGGTGGCGCGTGGAGTGCGCGCCCTCGTGGTACCCGGGTCGCAGCAGGTGAAACGTCAGGCAGAGCTCGAGGGGCTCGACAAGATCTTCATCGCCGCCGGTGCGGAGTGGCGCGAGTCGGGCTGCTCGATGTGCATCGCGATGAATGGCGACCAGCTCCGTCCCGGCGAGCTGGCGGTATCGACCAGCAACCGCAATTTCGAGGGACGGCAGGGCACCGGTGGCCGCACGCTACTCGCCAGCCCGCTCACTGCCGCGGCGGCAGCGGTCACTGGAGTGATCACCGATCCACGCACGCTGCTCGCGGCGGGGGTCGCATGAGCGGCACGAAATGGAAATTCGAGTCCACCTACGTGAGGCTGCCGCGCGAGAACGTGGACACCGATCAGATCATTCCGGCGCGTTTCCTCACCACGACCAACCGCGCCGGACTTGGACCGAATGCCTTTCACGACTGGCGCTACCTCGCCGATGGCAGCCCGAATCCTGACTTCGTGTTGAATCGTCCCGAGGCGAACGGCGCCGAGATTCTGGTCGCCGGCCAGAATTTTGGCTGCGGATCGTCGCGCGAGCATGCGGTCTGGGCGTTGGCCGGCTCGGGATTTCGAGCCGTGATCAGCAGCGAGTTCGCCGACATCTTCCGCGGCAATGCGCTGATCAACGGCCTGTTGCCGATCGAAGTGACAGCGCAGGTGCTCAGCACGTTGCTGCATAACGACGTGCCTAACGCTCGGCTCGGAGTCGATCTCGAGGCGCAGGCGCTCACTCTGCCTGACGGCGCGGTGCTCCGGTTCGCCATTCCTGCCTTCTCGCGCTATAGCATGCTGAACGACACCGACGAGATGTCGTTCCTGCTCGCCGCTGCGCCCGACATCGCTGCCTACGAACGAACACACCCCGCAGCGATCGACACGACCCGCTTGCGAACGCACGCATGAACAGCGCACGGAACAACGCGTACACCGTCGTTCTCCTGGCGGGCGACGGAATCGGACCGGAGATCGTTGCGCAGGCGCGGCGGGTGCTCGAGGCCGCGGTCGCGGCAACGGGCGCGAGCATCACTTTCAACGAACGACTGATCGGCGGCGCGGCGATCGATGCGACGGGTACCGCGCTTCCCGAGGACACGACCACAGCGTGTCGAGCGGCCGACGCGGTGTTGCTCGGCGCCGTCGGGGGCCCGAAGTGGGACGATCCATCGGCGCGCGTCCGGCCAGAACAGGGATTGCTCGGGATCCGTCGCGCGCTCGGCCTTTACGCCAACCTCCGCCCGATCCTGCCCCACCCGGCGCTCGTCGGCGCGTCGCCGCTGCGTCCGGAGCGGCTGGCTGGCGTCGACATGATGGTCGTCCGCGAGCTGACCGGCGGTATCTATTTCGGCGACAAGGGGCTGGTCGCCCAGGCCGACGGCAGCGAACAGGCGCACGACCTTTGTACCTACAGCACCGGTGAGATCGAACGGATCGTCCGCATGGGCGCCGAGCTCGCGCGCCGGCGGCGAGGGCGCCTGACGTCGGTCGACAAGGCCAACGTGCTCGAGACGTCGCGGCTGTGGCGCCGGGTTGCGACGCGGGTCATGCGCGAGGAATACCCCGACGTCGCGGTCGACCATGTCCTCGTCGACTCCTGCGCCATGCTGCTGGTGACCAATCCGGCGCGCTTCGACGTGATCGTCACCGAGAACATGTTCGGCGACATCCTCACCGACGAGGCGGCGGTGCTCACCGGCTCGATCGGCGTGCTCCCATCCGCATCGTTAGGCGCGCCGCGGTCCGGCGCTCGCATCGGCCTCTACGAGCCAATTCACGGCTCGGCGCCGGACATCGCCGGGAAGGGCGTTGCCAACCCGATCGGAACCATCCTCAGCGCCGCGCTGCTGCTCCGCTATTCGCTGGCGCTCGAGGACGCGGCGACTGCGATCGAGCGCGCCGTCTTCGAGGCTGTCGCCAACGGTGCGCGCACACCGGATCTCGGAGGGACCGCGACGACGGTCGAGGTAACCGACGCAGTGATGACCGTCCTCCGGCGCGGCAGCAAAACGTCAGGCAGGGCCGCCTGACGTTCCGCCACGGATGGCTCAGACCATCGTGAGCCATCCGCGCTGATCGTCGCGCTCGCCGCGCACCGTGGCGAAATACCCCCGCTGCAGCAGCGCCGTAAACGGCCCGCGCTTCCCGTTCCCAACGAGAAGGCCGTCCACCGAGCGGACCGGGGTCACCTCGGCCGCGGTTCCGGTGAAGAACACCTCGTCGGCGCTGTAGAGCGCTTCGCGCGGGATGCGCTCCTCGCGCACCTCGAGGCCTGCCTCACGCGCGAGCGTCATCAGCGTGTCGCGCGTGATCCCCGGCAGGATTGACGACGCTGCGGGGGGCGTGATGAGCGTGCGGTTCCGGATCAGGAAGATGTTCTCGCCCGATCCCTCGCTCACCGTGCCCGAGCTATCGAGTGCGATTCCCTCGGCGTAACCCAATCGCTCGGCCTCCATCGCGATGAGTTGGCTCGAGACATAGTTGCCACCCGCCTTCGCGCCAGCGGGCAGCGTGTTCGGCGAGGGACGGGTCCACGTTGAGATGCCGACGTCGACGCCCCGCTCGAGGGCAGCCTCGCCGAGATAGCTGCCCCACGGCAGCGCGGCGATCATGATCTCGACCGGATGGCGGATGGGACTCAGCGACAGCCCGCCCGCGCCGCGCCACGCCAGCGGGCGCAGATACGCGTTGCGCAGTCCGTTCTCACGGACCGCGGCGCAGCACGCGTCGCGGAGGGTTGCATCGTCGAAGGGGAGCTCCATCCGATACAGTCGCGCCGAATCGCGGAAGCGGCGCAAGTGCTCATCAGCGCGGAACAGCGCCGGCCCCTGCGCGGTCTCGTAACAGCGGATTCCTTCGAACACCGACGAGCCATAGTGCAGCGCATGCGTCATCACGTGCACCGTGGCCGAGGCCCACGGCACGACACGACCGTTGAACCAGATGAACGCTGGCGGCGCGCCTAACGGCACGGCGGCCGGCGAGGCGGCACTCTCCGGCGCGTCGAGCTCACCAATCGCCATCTCGAGCGATGCTGCCGCGCTCATCGCGACGCTCCAGCGGTTGCGCGGAGCGCCGGCGCCACGGGCCGCGGCGCGTTAGGCTGCGCGCCGACCGCGATCTGGCCGGGCAGCACTTCCTTCGCGTCAAGGAAGGGCATCATCCGCCGGATCTGCCGCCCGACCTGCTCGATCTGGTGATCGGACTCCGCGACGCGTCGCGCCGAGAACGACGCGCGGCCAGAGGTATTCTCCTCGATCCAGTGACGGGCGAAAGACCCGTCGCGGATCTCGTCGAGCAGCTTCTGCATCTCGCGCTTCGTCTCGGCGGTGACGATGCGGTCGCCGGCGACGTAGTCGCCGTACTCCGCGGTGTCCGACACGGAGTGGCGCATGTAGTTCAATCCGCCGCGGTACATCAGGTCGACGATCAGCTTGAGTTCGTGCAGGCACTCGAAGTACGCGACTTCCGGCTGGTAGCCGTTCTTGACCAGGGTCTCGAAGCCGGCCTTCACCAGCGCCGCCGCGCCGCCGCAGAGAACCGCCTGCTCGCCGAAGAGATCCGTCTCCGTCTCCTCGGAGAAGGTCGTCTGCAGCACGCCGGCGCGGGTCGAGCCGAGCGCTTTCGCATAGGCCAGTGCGTCGGCGAGTGCGTGGCCTGAGTGATCGTTATGAACCGCAACGAGCGACGGGACGCCGGCGCCCTCAACGTAGAGCTCGCGCACGCGGTGGCCAGGCGCCTTCGGCGCGACGAGAATGACGTCGATGTCGGCGCTCGGTGCGATCTCGCCGAAGCGAATGTTGAAGCCGTGCGCGAAGAGCAGCGTCTTCCCCGCAGTGAGGTGCGGCTGCACCGACTGCTCGTACACCGCACGCTGGGTGTGATCGGGGGTGAGGATGACGATGAAGTCCGCCTCGCGCGCCGCCTGGTCGGGCGTGAGCACGCGCAGCCCCGCCGACTCGGCGGGCGCGCGGCTCTTCGAGTTCTCCGGCAGTCCAACGCGAACATCCAGCCCCGAGTCGCGAAGGTTCAGCGCATGCGCGTGGCCCTGGCTCCCGTAGCCGATGATCGCGACGCGGCGGCCGGCGAAGCGGTTGAGGTCAGCGTCGGCGTCGTAGTAGAGAACGGTCATCGGGCGAGTTCCTGTGTGGTGGTGGCTGGGGAGAGATCGAAGCGGCGCATGACATCGGCGAACAAGTTCATCAACTCTTCCTCGTATGGGATCTCGGCGACCGATAGCACATCGATCAACCGGGAAAATTGCTGGACGATCTGGTGCAGGTCAGCCGCGTCGACGACGATGACCATCTGGCTCGTGCCGCTGACACCCGACGGCCCGACGACGAGGCTGGAGACGTTGTAGTCGCGCCGCCTGATCAGGCCGACGGCGCGATAGAGCGCGCCGGGGCGGTCGTTGAGGCGTACGACGAGCGCGTGACGCTTCGATGTCGACGTCGCACTCATGCGACGGCAGCGGGCACGTGGGTCTGTGCATCGACCATCATTACACCGATGCTCCTGCCCTGCGGCACGATCGGGAACACGTTTGCCTCACGCTCGACGCGGAAGTCGATGACGACGACGCCAGGATGCCCCCAGGCCTCATCGATCGCCCAGTCGACGGTGTCGACGGTGTCGACGCGGATACCGCGCACGCCGTACGCCTCGGCGAGCTTCGCGAAGTCGGGGCCGGTCAACGGAGTACCGCTGTAGCGACGTCCCTCGAACAGCTGTTGCCACTGGCGCACCATCCCGAGATATCCGTTGTTGACGATCGCGATCTTGACGTTGGTGAGCCCTTCCTGCGCCATCGTCGCGATCTCCTGATTCGTCATCTGGAAACCACCGTCGCCGACGACGACCCAGATGGTTTCGTCAGGCAGCGCGATCGCGGCGCCGAGTGCGGCGGGGACCGCGAAGCCCATCGTGCCGGCGCCGCCGCTCGTGATGTGCGAGCGCGGCCGCTGCCAGTCGAGCAACTGCGCTGCCCACATCTGGTGTTGCCCGACATCGGTCACGATGCGACTCGGCCCGTGCGTGACCCGCGCCGCATTGAGCGCCGCACAGACGTCGTGCGGCTGCAGCGTCGCTGAATCGGGACGGCGACGGTATGCCTGACGCGGCTCGTACGTCGCGCGCAGTTCTCCGACCTCGCGACGCCACGCCGCGTGGGGCGACGTACCGTTAGGCGCAGGGATCGCGGCGAGCAGCGACGAGAGCACCTCGCGTGCGTCACCGACGATGCCGACCGTCACCGGCACGAGCTTCCCGATCTCCGACGGGTCGACGTCGACATGAATGATCGACGCCTGCGGCGCGAAGGTCGATGCCTTCCCGGTGACGCGATCGTCGAACCGGCTGCCGACGTTGAGCAGCACGTCGCAGCGCTGGATCGCGCGATTGACGTGCACCCAGCCGTGCATGCCGGGCATGCCGAGGCTCAGCGGATGATCCTGCGGAAATGCGCCGAGTCCGTGCAGCGTGGTGATCACCGGAATGCCGGAGCGCTCGGCGACCGCGAGCAATTCGTTGGTCGCACCCGATTGGATCACGCCGTTGCCGGCGAGGATGAGCGGACGCTGCGCGCCGCCGAGCAGCGCCACCGCGCGCGCGATCCCGCCGGCGTCGACATCGCCAAGCCGGTGATCGGTGTATCCCGGCAGGTCGAGCGCGACGTTCCAGTCGGGGACGACACTCGCCTGCTGCGCGTCTTTCGTGACGTCCACAAGCACCGGTCCGGGCCGCCCCGTCGACGCGATGTGGAAGGCTTCGGCGATCACGCGCGGGATGTCGCGCGGGTCGCGCACGAGGTAGCTGTGTTTCGTGATCGGGACGGTGATCCCGACAATGTCCGTCTCCTGGAATGCGTCGGTGCCGAGGAGTGCGCTGCCGACCTGACCGGTGATCGCGACGATTGGTGACGAATCCATCCACGCATCGGCGATCGGCGTAACGAGGTTCGTCGCGCCCGGCCCGCTCGTCGCGACGCAGACGCCGACGCGACCGGTCACGCGCGCATAGCCTTCCGCGGCGTGACCGGCGCCCTGTTCATGCCGGCAGAGGACGTGACGCAACTCGTCGGCGTACTCGGGGAGCGCGTGGTAAAACGGCATGATCGCGCCGCCCGGGATTCCGAAGATCACGTCGACGCCCTGGCGGAGGAGCGCCTCGCAGAGAATCTGCGCGCCGGTGCGCAGGTCGCGATTGACGACGGCGCTCATCGTGCGGCTCCGGCGTGTGCAGTACTCGATTCGGAGCGCCGCAGTGCGGGCTCGTTCGCCGGCGGCGGAGCCGTTAGGCGTGGCGCTGGATTCCGCTCCGGCACGGCGAGCACGGCGCCGGTGTGCGCGCTGGTCACCATCGCCGCGTAGCGGGCGAGCCAGCCGCGGGTGAAGCGCGGCGGCAGCGCGCGCCATTCGCCCGCTCGGCGCGCGAGTTCCGCGGGCGAGACTTCGAGTTCGAGCCGCCGCGCGGCGAGCGCGATCGAGACCATGTCTCCCTCATGGACCAACCCGATCGGGCCACCTTCCGCTGCTTCGGGCGACACGTGGCCGATGCACAATCCGCGTGTCCCGCCCGAGAATCGACCATCGGTGACGAGAGCAACGGAGTTGCCGATCGGCATCCCCTTGAGCAGGCTGGTGAGCGCGAGCATCTCGCGCATGCCCGGCCCGCCGCGCGGGCCCTCCTGCCTGACGATCACGACGTCGCCAGCGCGTATCTCGCCAGCCATCGCGGCAGCCGTCGCCGCCTCCTCGCCCTCGAACACTCGCGCCGGTCCGCGGAACGTCATCTCGTGCTCGGCGACGGCACCGACCTTGACGACCGCGCCTAACGGTGCGAGCGAACCGAAGAGCACGGCCAGCGCGCCGCGCGCCGTATGCGGATTGTCGATCGGACGGATGCATTCCGCGTTCGTCGTCCGCACGCCGTCGACCAGCTCACCGATCGTCTCGCCGGTGACGGTGCGGGCGTCGAGGTGCAGCGTGCCGGGCTTCCGCGCCAGCTCGCCGAGCAATGCGGGAATTCCGCCGGCGGCATGCACGTCCTGCATGTGCCATTGCCGCGATCCGTCCCACGCCGGAGAAACCTTGGCGAGGTGCGGCGTCCGCTCGGCGACGACGTTGAAGCGGGCGAGCGGATAGTCCACTTCCGCTTCGTTCGCCAGCGCGAGCACGTGGAGCACCGTGTTGGTTGAGCCGCCCATTGCGACGTCGAGCGCGACGGCGTTGTCGATCGCGTCCGCGGTGACGATGTCGCGGAAGGTGATGTTCTCGCGGACGAGGCGCAGCAGGTGCTGCGCGGCGCGCCGTGCGAGCGCGTGTCGCTCGGGCGACGTCGCGAGGATTGAGCCGTTGCCTGGCAGCGCGAGCCCGATCGCTTCGCAGAGGCAGTTCATCGAATTTGCGGTGAACATGCCGCTGCAGCTTCCGCAGGTGGGACAGGCGTTCTGCTCGAGGTCGAGCAGGCGCGCGTCATCGATCGTCCCCGCCGCACGCTGGCCGACGGCCTCGAAGACGGAGATGAGATCGATCTTCTTGCCCTGCGAGTCGCGCCCGGCCTCCATCGGGCCGCCCGAGATGAACACGGTCGGCACGTTTGCCCGTGCTGCGCCCATCAGCATTCCGGGAACGATCTTGTCGCAGTTCGGGATGCAGATCACCGCGTCGAAACAGTGCGCACGCACCATGGTTTCGACGGAATCGGCGATCACTTCGCGCGAGGGAAGGGAATAGTGCATCCCCTCGTGCCCCATGACGATCCCGTCGTCGACACCGATGGTGTTGAACTCGAACGGAATTCCCCCCGCGGCGCGGATCTCGTCCTTGACGACCTTTCCGAACGCCTGGAGATGGACGTGCCCCGGCACGATGTCGACGTACGAGTTGCAGACCGCCACGAAGGGCCTGTCCCACTCGCCGTCCTTCACCTGACCGGTCGCACGCAACAGTGCGCGGTGCGGCGCGCGCTCCATGCCGCGCTTGATCGTATTCGATCGCATTTCGCCTCTCGAGGGGATAAATGCGACCGCGGCCCGTCCAGTAGGGGACGGGCCGCGGCGACTCGAGCTGCGCGCGACCCATCCCGTTTCGAGAGGAGTCGCGGTCGTTTGTTGCTGCTACGCCGTCGAACCCCCTCGCACGCCAATAAGCTCCGTAAGCGATACGGAGAGTACGACGCGAAGCGAAAGGAGGACGAGCGACGAAAGAATCATGAATTGGTCAGCGGAAATCGTGGTGCGGGTTCGCTATGATAGGCAACCCAGCGGGCGCCGCGCAAGGGTCAGGCGCAAATTCGTCGCGCTGGCCCGGCGAGCGACCGGGGGCTAGGTTGCTCCCGCCAACTCTCCCAGTCGCGGCGGCGCGCCGCCTCGCCACATGTTGCCCGGAATCCGGAATGAGCCGCGAACTCGTCCTTGGCATCTACGTCCTCATCCTCGCCGCCTTCGTCGGCTTCGAGGTGATTGCGCGCGTGCCGGCGGTGCTCCACACGCCACTGATGTCGGCCACTAACGCGATCCACGGCATCGTGATGCTCGGCGCGATGCTGGTCGCCGGCTCGGCCGATACGCCGCTGCTCCGCGGGATCGGCGTGGTCGCCGTCGCGTTAGGCGCGGCGAACGTCTTCGGCGGGTTCGTGGTCACCGACCGGATGCTCGAGATGTTCAAGCGGAAGGAGCGGCCCGCTCCGCCAGCAGAGCCAGCGGACAAACCGCGCGACACACCATGACCGGCGACCCTCGCTTCAGCGTCATCAGCCTCAGTTACATCGTGGCGGCGCTCTTCTTCGTCTTCGGTTTGCGGCGGCTGAGCAGTCCGCGCACCGCCCGTTCGGGGAATCGCCTGGCGGCGCTTGGGATGCTGGTCGCCCTCGCGGCCACGCTCCTCGATCGCAGCATTCTCTCGTTCTGGGAGATCGGGATCGGGACGCTGGTCGGTGCGGCGATCGGCATCTACAGCGCGCGGCGTGTCCAGATGACCGCGATGCCGCAGATGGTAGCGCTCTTCAACGGCGCCGGCGGCGGCACCGCGGCGCTGGTGTCGATCGCCGAATTCCTCCGCGCGACCGCGCATGGCGATCAGGCGCCGGTCGGCGCCGCCGTCTCCGGCGCGTTAGGCATCGCGATCGGGGCAATCTCCCTCAGCGGAAGCCTCGTTGCCTTCGGCAAACTGCAGGAGATTCTCCCCGGGCGCCCATTGCTCTTTCCCGCCCGCCACGCGATCAATGCGCTCCTCGCGTTAGGCATCGTCGTCCTCGGCGGCTGGATCGGGCTCCACGCGCCAAGCCCGTCGATCGTCTGGGGACTGTCCGCCGCCGCCCTCCTCCTCGGCGTCCTCGTCGTCCTGCCGATCGGTGGCGGTGACATGCCGGTGATGATCTCGGTGCTCAACTCGCTCACCGGTGTCGCGGCCGCGCTGACCGGGATCGTCCTGGCGAATCAGGTGCTCGTTGTTGCCGGGATGCTCGTCGGCGCTTCCGGAACGCTGCTCACCCTGCTGATGAGCCGCGCGATGAATCGCCCCATCTCGAACGTGCTGTTCGCCGGCTTCGGGGCGGAATCGATCGCCACCAGCGCCGGCGGGGCTGCGGTCCGCCCCGTTAGGCAGGTGTCAGCTGAGGACGCAGCGGTCGCCATGGCATTCGCCAACCGGGTGATCATGATTCCCGGCTACGGACTCGCTGTCGCCGAAGGCCAGCGCCAGATCAAGGAGCTCAGCGCCGAACTCGAGCGCCGCGGCGTCGAGGTGAAGTATGCGATCCATCCCGTTGCTGGCCGCATGCCCGGCCACATGAATGTGCTGCTTGCCGAAGCGGACATCCCGTACGACCAGTTGCTCGACATGGAGGAGATCAATCCGCAATTCGACCACAGCGACATTGCGCTGGTGGTCGGCGCGAACGATGTGGTCAATCCGGCGGCGCGCAGCGACCGGAGCAGCCCGATCTACGGGATGCCGATTCTCGACGCCGACCACGCGAAGAACGTCATCGTCCTCAAGCGCAGCATGAACCCCGGCTTCGCCGGGATCGACAATGAACTCTTCTACGCGCCGAACACGCAGATGCTCTTTGGCGACGCGAGGAAATCGCTGTCGCAGCTCACTGAGGCATTGAAAGCCGTATGACGCTTGCCGATCGATCGGCATTCACCAGATTGCGCTCGTGAGCATCAACGACCTGCCGCGTTACACCGCGACTCGCTACCTGCAGCCACTTCGTGAGGGGGGATCACTTCCCGCCATCGTCGATACCGATGGCGGCGGGCTATTCGTCGTCAAGTTTCGCGGCGCCGGCCAGGGCCCGAAAGTGCTCGTCGCCGAGCTGGTGGTCGGATTGCTCGCCACCGCGGTCGGACTGCCTGCGCCTGAACTGGCGATCGTCGAAATTCTACCCGCGTTCGGCCGCAGTGAACCCGACCCGGAAATCCAGGACATCCTTGGCAAGAGCCACGGGATAAACGTCGGCCTCCGCTACCTCGACGGCGCATTCAACTTCGACGCATCGGCTGCAGGACAGTTCGTCTCCGAAGCGCTGGCCACTCGGCTCGTGTGGTTCGATGCGTTCGTGACAAACCCTGATCGTACGCATCGCAACCCGAATCTCCTGATCTGGAACGATCGCGCGTGGCTGATCGATCATGGCGCAGCGCTCTACGCGCACCACGATTGGCCGTCGGTCGACGCGGCGCGGACTGCCAGCCCGTTTCCACTGATCAAATCGCACGTGCTGCTCGCACAGAGCGGCGACCTCCGCGCAATGGACGGCGAAATGCGTCGGCTCCTGACGCCGGCGGTGATCGATGCCGCGTTGGCGCGAGTGCCGGACGCATTGCTCACCGACCGTGTGAACGGCGGCGAATTCGCGAGCGGTGCCATGGCGCGCCAGCGCTATCGCGAGTACCTGCTGGTGCGGCTCAACGATTCATCGGCATTCGTGAGTGCCGCGACGAGTGCGCAGGAATCCGTCAGGCTGCAGCCAAGAAGCCGCGTGCAGGCTCGCCGATGAGTGGCCGCATCGTTCCCGGTGCGAACGGACGGTGGATCTCGTACGACTATGCGATCCTTCGCGTCGTTCCCCACGTTCATCTCGGAACGTTCGTCCCGGTCGGCGTCATGCTGCACGCACGCACGGCCGAATTCCTCGGGATGCGCGTCGTCCTCGACGCGGACGAACTGAGCGCACGTGTTGTCGGCGTCGACGCGCAATTGCTGGCGCGCTATCTGCGTTCCTGCAAGGCTGTCTGCGACGGTGATGTGTCGGCCGGACCCGTCGCGCTCGCACCTCCCTCCGAGCGCTTCCACTGGTTGACGGCGCCGCGATCGGATGTCATCCAGAGCTCGCCCGTGCACGCGGGAGTGTGCGAAGATCCGGCGACGACGCTCGACGAGTTGTTTACGCGCTTCATTGGAGAGTCGAGCGATGCACGGTTGGGGGATTCGGGAGCCCGCGACCGCTGAGTCCGCCCGAGCGCTGACCGTTAGGCAACCCGGTCCGCCGTCATCCCATCACCCGCGAAATCGCGTAGAGCGCCAGCCCGACCAGCCCGCCGACCACGGTCCCATTGATTCGAATGAACTGCAGGTCCCGCCCGATTGCCAGTTCGATCCGCTTTGACGTGACCTCAGGGTCCCACGCGGCGACGGTGCTGGCGATCAGCGCCCCGACCTCGTCCTGATGTGTGTCGACGACCGCTAACGCCGCGTCGACGATTGCGTCGTCCGCCCGGGCGAGGAGTTCGGGATCGGCAAGCAGCGCTTCGCCGATCGTCGTCAGGCCGCGCTCGAGGGCGCTCACTCGGCCTGGTTCGTCCGCGGTCGCCCGTTCGGCGTAGCGCACGAGCGCTTCCTTTGCGTCCGTCCAGAGCGAGAGCGAGAACTTTCGCACCGCGTCCGCATCAAGTGTGTCGTTCTTGATCTGTTCCGCCTTCGCGATCACGGCCGGGTCGTACTGCAGCCGCTCCGTGAACTCGTGCAGCGCCTGGTCGAACCGAACGCGCAATGGATGGCCGGCATCGTCGCGAATTTCGTGCAATGTCCGCTCGATCGAGCCGACGACTTTTTCATGAATCTTGTCGTCGACCTTCGCCGGAACCCACCACGGGCTCTCCGCCGCGATCCGGTCGCGAATGAGATCGTGATTCTCGGCGACAGCGCGGGCCGCGAGGCGGATCGCCTCGTCGAGCAGTTCCTGATGCCGATCGCCGGCCGTGATCAAGGACAACAGCTTCCCGAGAAGCGGCGCGACCTCGGTCTTTCGGATGCGCGACGCAACCGTCCCGTCGATCATCCGCTGAACTTCATCGTCCTCGAGCAGCGGCAGCGTCCGTGCGATGGCGTTCGCTGCCTGACGCGCGATCGTCCGCGCATTTTCCGGCTCACTCAGCCAGCGCGCAAGGCGCTCGCCGATTCGTAATCCGCGCAGCCTTCCCGCAATCACGTCGCGCGCCAGAAAGTTCTTCTGAATGAATCCGCCCAGCGTCCGCCCGACCTGGTCCTTCTTTTCCGGAATGATTGCTGTGTGCGGGATGGGAATGCCGAGCGGATGACGAAAGAGCGCCGTCACCGCGAACCAGTCGGCAATCCCGCCGATCATTGCAGCTTCGGTGGCGGCACGCACGAATCCGAGCCACGGATGCTGGCGCTCGAAGGCGCGCGCGGCGAGAAAGATCGCGCTCGACAGCACGAGCATTCCGCTCGCCAGTCGCTGCATCTTCGTCAGCCGGAGCTGGCGCTCGGCTTCATTCGGGGGTGGCAGCGGAGCAGCGGTAGTCATCGGGAGGAGTCTGCATTGCACGCCGCGCGCCGCGCAAGCCACCCTCCTCCGTCGGCGCTGGTACCTGTCGCCGCAGCACGCCATCTTTCGGTGGACTCTCTCTCACCCGACCTCCATGCGATACGCCGCGTTCGCCGCACTCTTTATCGCCGTCAGCGCCTGCGCACAGGCGCCGCGCGGAATGCACCCCGAGGTTGTACCGGGTGTCGAAGCGCTCGCGGCGAGCACTCCACCGGTGCTCCTCCGCAAGCGTGTCGGCTTGATCACGAACCAGACGGGAATCGATCGTGCTCGCCGGACAACGATCGATATCATGGCTGCCGCGCGCGACTACCAACTCGTCGCACTCTTTTCGCCGGAGCACGGAATTCGTGGCAACGCGGAAGCGGGCGAGCGCGTGACGTCGGGACGTGACACGCGCACCGGACTCCCCGTATTCTCCCTCTACGGCGCGACGACCAAGCCATCCGCGGCGATGCTCGACGGCGTGGACGCGCTCGTCTTCGACATGCAGGACGTCGGTGTCCGGCAATACACCTACACATCGACGCTCGCGCTCACGATGCAAGCCGCGGCCGAGCGAGGTATTCCCTTCGTCGTGCTCGACCGGCCTGACGCGGTGACCGGGAACATCATCGAGGGTGGAGTCCTCGACACGGCGTTCCGCTCGTTCGTCGGGATGTTCCCTGTACCCTCGCGCTAC
>JBKJQR010000135.1:0-8303 GCA_046593895.1 Gemmatimonadaceae bacterium
GCTGGCGCATTCCATTCCTCGTCTCGCTGATCCTGCTCGCGGTGTCGGTCTGGATCAGGCTCAAGCTGAATGAGTCGCCGCTGTTCAAGGTGATGAAGGAGCAGGGGAAGACGTCCAAGGCGCCGCTCAGGGAGTCGTTCGCGAAGTGGCCCAACCTGCGCATCGTACTCCTCGCGCTGTTCGGCGTCGCGATGGGGCAGGCGGTAGTCTGGTATGCGGGGCAGTTCTATGCGCTGTTCTTCCTGACGCAGATTCTCAAGGTCGACACACAGGCAGCGAACATCCTGATCGCGACGGCGCTCCTCCTCGGCACACCCTTCTTCCTCGTATTCGGCGCGTTGTCGGACCGGATTGGCCGGAAGCCGATAATCCTCGCGGGATGCGCACTGGCCGCGCTGACGTACTTCCCGCTCTTCCGCGCCATCACCCACAACGCGAATCCGGCGCTCGCCGATGCGCAGGCGCAGTCACCGGTGACGGTCACCGCCGACCCGCACGACTGTCGCGTCCAGTTCAATCCTGTCGGCACGGCGAAATTCACGTCGTCGTGCGACGTCGCCAAGTCGGCGCTGGTGAAGGCGGGCGTCCCCTATTCGAACGTTGCGGCGCCCGCGGGAACGCCGGCGCAGGTGCAGATTGGACTCGGAACGGGGGCCATCGCCTCGTACGACGCGAAGGCCGCTGACGCGAAGTCGCGCGGCGCGGTGTTCGATTCGACGCTGGCGTCGGAGCTCAAGGCCGCGGGCTATCCGGCGAAGGCCGACCCGGTACGGATCAACAAGCCGATGCTCGTTTTTCTGCTCTGGATCCTCGTCATCTACGTGACGATGGTTTACGGTCCGATCGCCGCGATGCTCGTCGAGATGTTCCCGACGCGCATCCGGTACACCTCGATGTCGCTGCCCTACCACATTGCCAACGGCTGGTTTGGCGGATTTCTCCCGCCGATCGCATTCGCCATCGTCGCTTCGACGGGCAACATCTATTCGGGGCTCTGGTACCCCGTGATCGTGGCGACACTGACGGTCCTGATCGGCGGCGCGTTCGTGAAGGAGACGGTGAACAACGACATCACCTCCGCAGACCCGAGCGGAGGGCGATAAAAGTCAAAGCGACCGCACGTGGTGGCAGTGTCAATATTGTTGACATCAACTGGTCGACACTCTGCCAAAGTTTCCGCATTACCCCGGGGTTGAACACCGTCAATATACTGATCAGTTGAGCTAAATCATTGTTTAGCAATGAGTTGTCGCGGGAGAAATCGCGGCACGACCTTCGCTTTAGAGTGGGTCACAACTGAAGTTGCACGTCACCCGATACCGCAAACCCGTCGTGAGGCGGGGACGCAAAGCCAGGAGTCTCTATATGGAGATCGTCCGGTTGCCGAAGGTGAGCCGTCGGCACATCGCATCAGAAGTACAGCAGCTTTCGTCGATCCCGCAGCCGGCCGCGCCGGCGAATGGGGTCCGAGCCGCTGCCCGCCCGCACCTCCGCCTGGTTGGTGGAGCGCCGAGCAAGGTGAAGACGAACGAAGAGCTGATGGCCGAGCCGGTCGGGCCGTCGGTCGCCGCCCCCGATCGTCTCGTCGCCGACACGCGAGCGCAGTTCCGCAAGGAGGCGCTGGGCTACCTCGACCGCGCCGCGGCGCAGTCGGTGAAGGACTTCGCACTCGACATGTCGCGCACCACCGAGATGGACGCCAGCGGCCTTGGAATCCTGGTGGTCGTGCAGAAGAAGGCGAAGGAACTCGGCATCCGGATGCGGATCGCCAGCGCGCCGCAGCAGGTGCGCTACCTGCTCCTTCTGACGAAGCTCGAGCACCTGTTCGATTTCGAAGGGTAAACACGAACAACAAGCCGTTAGCCATTAGCCATTAGCGGGAAGTGAAGGCGGCTCGGGGAATTTCCCGAGCCGCCTTCTTCGCGCGCACTTCCGCCCTCGCTCTACGCTCACGGCTAATGGCTAATGGCTAACAGCTGCCGTTCCCGTTAACCTTGCCGCATGCAATGCCCCATGGTCGGCAGCGGCGAGACGACGTGGCGCTCGTAGAGGCGGCGGGGCTGACGCGGTCGTTCGGTACCCGGCGGGCGGTCGATCAGGTGAATGTGACCATCGGTGCCGGCGAGTGCCTCGCCCTGTTCGGGCCTAACGGTGCGGGGAAGACGACCCTGCTGCGCCTGCTCGCCGGGCTGCTGCGCCCGACGTCGGGCAGCGCGCGGGTCGATGGCGTCGCACTGCCAGGTGGCGCCGCTGGACGCGCCGCGGTCGGGCTCATCTCGCACCAGACGATGCTCTACCCGGCGCTGACCGCGCTCGAGAACGTCCAGTTCGCGGCGCAGCTCCACGGGGTGCCTAACGCCAACTCGGCGGCGCGCGTGGCGCTCGGACGGCTGGCGATCGCCGATCGCGCCGACACGCCGGTGCGCGCACTCTCGCGCGGCATGCAGCAGCGCGTCACCGTTGCCCGCGCCCTCGTGCACGCGCCGCGCGTCCTCCTCCTCGACGAACCGTTCACCGGCCTCGATGACGCGGGGGCGTCGACGCTCGCCGAGACACTGGCCGAGCTGGCTCGGGAGGGCGCCGCGCTGCTGCTCGTGACCCACGACGTTCGCGAAGGG
Source organism: Gemmatimonadaceae bacterium (assembly GCA_046593895.1). GTDB lineage: Bacteria > Gemmatimonadota > Gemmatimonadetes > Gemmatimonadales > Gemmatimonadaceae > JABFXC01. The sequence continues at coordinate 2,619 of JBKJQR010000135.1, forward strand.
CTCGCGCTGGCGACCCATGTCGCCGTCATGCGTCGCGGAGCGATCGCGCTGCACGAGCCGCGCATCGCCAGCGGAGAGCCCGACGCGTTCGTGCGGCGCTATCGCGAGACCGTCGCGTCATGAGCACCGACCTGGTCACCGGGGCGGAGCTGTCGAGCGAGGACATCGCGCCGACGGCGGAGCGTCGACTCGTGCCGCCGTCGTTCGTCGCGGCGGCGCTGCTGATCGCGCGCAAGGACTTCATCGTCGAGCTGCGCACGCGCACCGCGCTGCTCGCCGCGCTCGCACTCTCGCTGCTGTCGATCGTGATCTTCAACTTCGCGTGGGATCCGACCGCGGTCGCGGCAATCGATCTCGCACCGGGGTTGCTCTGGGTGATCTTCACGTTCTCCGGATTGCTCGGGCTGCATCGCGCCTTCGGCGTCGAGCAGGACGATCGCGCGATGGATGCACTCCTCGGCGCGCCCATCCCGCGCACGTCGATCTATGCCGGCAAGGCGCTCGGGAATCTCGGGCTCGTGCTGCTCGTGCAACTGGTTTCCATTCCGGCGGCGCTCGTTGTCTACAACCTCGAGATCGCGCGCGTGATCCTGCCGCTCGCCGGGATCGCGCTGCTCGCCGGGATCGGGCTGGTGGCGGTCGGCACGTTGTTCGGCGCGATGACGACGAGCACGCGCGCGTCGGAGCTCCTGCTGCCCGTGCTCGCGCTGCCCTTCTTTGTCCCGGTCGTCACCGCCGCGGCGCAGGCGACCGCGCGACTGATGGCCGGACGTCCCGTGGACGAGACGATAGGATGGCTCAAGCTGCTCGCGGCGTACGACCTCGTGTTCGTCGTGGCGTGCGCGTTTGCGTACACGGTGATCGCCGACGAATAGCTGTCGCCGGTCAGGGGCCGGGCGTTCGTCGCGCTCGCGCGCGCCCGAGATGTGTGCCACATTCCTCAAATGGCGATAGGACCTGTTGGCCCCGTTCGCGGGCCGCACCGCCGAGCGCTGTGCGCGGCTCGTGACCGGATGCGTGACGCGTGATCACCGTCGCGATCATCGAGGACAATCGGCTGGTACGCGACGGGATCGCGGCGATGCTCAACGCCCAAGCCGACGTGCGCGTCGTGCACGCCGCCGCGCGTCTCGAGCACGTGCATCTGACCGAGGCCAATCCACTGGTCCTCCTGCTCGATGTCGGGTTGGAGGAACAGAACTGCCTGCAGCTCGCTGAGGCCGCGCACAAGGACATGCCGGACGCGCGCCTGATCGTCATGGACCTGCTCCCGGCGCACGAGGAGATCGCGCAATTCGTCAATGCCGGCGTGGCCGGCTTCATCCTCAAGGATGCCACGCTCGATGATTTCGTCGGGACGATCCGTGCGGTCGCGCGCGGTGAGCAGGTCCTCCCAGCGCGGATGACGGGCACCCTCTTTTCCCAGATCGCGCAGGTCGCGGCCGAGCGCGACGCCGCCGCCGCGCTCGAGGACGTTCGGATGACGCCGCGCGAGCGCGAAGTGATCGCGCTGATCGCGGTCGGAATGAGCAACAAGGAGATCGCGCAGCGGCTTGGCATCGCGTCGCACACCGTCAAGAGTCACGTGCGCAACGTCCTCGACAAGCTCGCCCTCCATTCGCGCCTGCAGATCGCCGCCTACGCGCACGGCCGCGAGGACTAGCGTCCGGGCGAACCCGTTCCGTTAGGCGCCTCACGCGGACCCTTCGTATCGCTCGAAAGGATTACACCCTCCATCGCCTGTAGAGGCGATAGAGGCAGGGAATGCCGTGCACTAACGTCATCCCATCTCTGCCCAGTCCGACGTCCGCGACAGCCGCGGGGTCGAGGAAGCAAGGGAAATTGCCAGCGGGGGTGTCTCCCGCTGAAGCGACGCGTATCTCCCCCCGGCCGCGATGCAAGTCGCGCGCGGACGCCCGTCGAAGCTCTCCACGAAGCGTGGCGCACCCGTGCCCCTTCGCGCTTTCACGTAATAGTCCACGAGGAGTTCGATGAAGAGCATGATGAACGGCCGCGGTTGGGCCACGCTCACGCGGCGCGCGCGAATCACGCACGTCCTGTCGGGAGTCGCCATCGCGGGGCTTCTCGCGGTCGCCTGCGATGTCCACGGCATCAGTGCGCCGGGCACGCTGGTGACGCTCTCGGTATCACCGAATCCAAAGACGTTGGCCATCAACGGCACGCAGCAGTTCACCGTGACCGGCAGCGACGCCTCCGGAAAGTCGGTGAACGTCACGCCGACCTGGTCGGTCGTCGCAGGCGGGGGCACGATAAGCGCGACGGGCCTGTTCACGGCCGGCACGACGCCGTCGACATTCACGAACACCGTGATGGCGACGAGCAACGGCAAGACGAGCGTGGCCACCGTCATCGTGACGGCGGGACCGCTGGCGTCGATCACGGTCTCGCCGACCCCATCGTCCGTCGGCGTCGGAATCACCCAGCAGTTCACCGCGGTCGGCAAGGACGCGAGTGGGAACGTCGTCGCGATCACGCCGACATGGGCGGTCGTCGCGAGCGGCGGTACGATCAACCTGACGACAGGAATGTTCACCGCCGGCAGCACGACGGGAACGTTCCCCAACACCGTGCGCGCGAGCGTCAACGGGCTGGCGGGATTTGCAACGGTCATCGTCGGCAGCGGACCACTGGCGAGCATCACCGTCACCCCGAATCCGGGGTCGATGCAGCCCAACGGCACGCAGCAGTTCACCGCGGTTGGCAAGGACGCAAGCGGGAACGTGCTGGCAATCACCCCGACGTGGGCGGTCATCAACGGTGGCGGAAGCATCGATGGCAATGGCCTGTTCACGGCCGGATCATCGGCGGCTACGTACGACAACACCGTCCGGGCGACGAGCGGCGCGATCTCGGGTACGGCCACTGTCATTGTGACCGCGGGACCGCTGGCGTCGATCACGGTCTCGCCGACACCATCGTCCGTCGGCGTCGGGATGACCCAGCAGTTCACCGCGGTCGGCAAGGACGCGAGTGGGAACGACGTCGCGATCACGCCGACATGGGCGGTCGTCGCGAGCGGCGGTACGATCAACCTGACGACAGGATTGTTCACCGCCGGCAGCACGACGGGAACGTTCACCAACACCGTGCGCGCGAGCGTGAACGGCTTGGCGGGATTTGCAACGGTCATCGTCGGCAGCGGACCGCTGGCGAGCATCACCGTCACCCCGAATCCGGGGTCGATGCAGCTCAACGGCACGCAGCAGTTCACCGCGGTTGGCAAGGACGCAAGCGGGAACGTGGTCGCGATCACCCCGACGTGGGCGGTCATCAACGGCGGCGGAAGCATCGATGGCAATGGCCTGTTCACGGCCGGATCATCGGCGGGTACCTACAACAACACCGTCCAGGCGACGAGCGGCGCGATCTCGGGTACGGCCACCGTGATCGTGACGGCAATCTCGCAGGCGCTGCGGACGGTGACCGTGACGCCGAACCCGGCGATCATGTCCACCAACGCGACGCAGCAGTTCACCGCGACCGGGCGTGACCAGTACGGCAACATCCTCGTGACCAGCGTCGTCTGGTCGGTGGTCAACGGCGGCGGGACGATCGACGCCAACGGATTCTTCACGGCCGGCAATGCGACGGGCGTGTTCAGCAACACGGTGAAGGCGACCAGTGGCACGATCTCCGGCACCGCGACGGTGGACATCTCGACCGTTGCTCCGGCACCGCTCATCAACCTCGGCGCCGCGGCGCCTAACGGCATCATGGCTGGCACGGCCGTCACCTGCGTCACAGGCGGCATCATCAACGCCGACGTCAGCATCAGCCCAGGCAACACCATCACCGGCTTCGGCCCGTGCGTGATCACCGGCGTGCAGCACCTCGCCGATGCCGTCGCGGCGCAGGGCCAGATTGACCTCACCAGCGCCTACAACACGCTGGCCGGCCTTCCGTGCCCGCCGGCCAACGCCATCGTCGCCAACCTCGGTGGGACGACGAAGGCAGCGGGCGTCTATTGCACCGCCAGCGGTATCGGCGTCACCGGCGTGCTCACGCTCGATGGCGGCGGCGATCCAAACGCCACGTTCGTCTTCCAGGCCGGCAGCGGCCTGACGACCGCCGGCGACGTCGTGCTCATCAACGGCGCGCAGGCGAAGAACGTGTACTGGCAGGTTGGCACCTCGGCGACGATCGGCACCGCGTCGCAGTGGCAGGGCAACATCCTCGCGCTGACGAGCATCACGCTCGTTGACAATGCGACGCTGCTCGGACGCGCACTGGCGCGGAACGGCGCAGTTTCGCTCGGCACGAACAACGTCATCACACTGCCATAACGCTGGCGATCGCCGGGAGCGGACGACCGTCCGCTTCCGGCATCGCTCGGCAATGCATTCTTTCAGGAGATCTACATGCGTGTCACAGTACTAACGGTGGCGATCGCCACGCTCGCGTCGGCGCTGCCGCTCGCCGCGCAGCAGCGCGGGACGGTGGAGTTCGGCGCGTTCGGCAGCGCGGCCTCGTTCGACCAGTCGCTCAGCCTGAAGTCGGCCGTCGGCGGCGGCGGCCGCGTCGGCGTGTTTCTCGATCCCCGATGGGGCCTCGAGTTCGAGAAGGCAGAAATGAAGGCGAGCCGCCCGGACGGGCTGGCGAAGGTGAACGTCGGCATCCTCTCCAGCCGGCTGATGTTCGTTCCATTCAAAGCGGGGGCCCTGTCGTTCCTGCTCGGTGCCGGCGGCGGCGTGTCGACCGAGACGAACTTCCTTCACAGCTACGGCTTCGACGCGTTGGCCGGCGCGCGGATCGCCATGGGACAGAACGCGGCGCTTCGCCTCGACGGCGTGATGGATTGGCTCGCGAACGAGAAGTGGAAGTCGTACAAGAGCGTCCGCCTTGGCGTCAGCCTCTATCGCCACCCAACGGGCGCGATGCGCGTCGTGAACGTGGAAACGCCGGGACGCGATCGCATGATCGCGCAGCAGGATTCGGTGAGCGCGGCTGAGACCTATCGCCTGCGCGGTCGCGACGCCGCGCTGACCGCGCTGCTCGTCGCGCCCGACGTGATCGCCAAGCCGTAGCTCGCTCGGGTCGAGCGCACGACTTCAGTACCATGGAGACACGGCCGGGCGTGGACGATTCACGCCCGGCTGTTCTTCATTTCGCGGGACCAGCAGGAGTAACGCACCGATGCGGCCAAGCAAGTTCAGCGACGAACAGATCGTGCAGGCGTTGCAGACCGTCGCGACCGGAACTTCGGCCGCCCAGCTCTGCCGGACGTTAGGCATCACGGAAACGACGTTCTACCGCTGGCGCCGGCGGCACGACATCAACGGCCCTCCAGAGCAGCGCGAAGTCCGCACGCTGCGCGACGAAAACCAACGCCTCAAGGAATTGGTCGCGAACCTCATGCTCGAAGCACAGAGCGCGTCGCCAGCGCGGCGGAAAGGGTGACGTGTTATTAGCTTAGTTCAGCCATGAACACACCCCCGACTTCAGCACCACGCCCGCCGCGGGCGATCGACGGGCTGCTCGTCGCCGGGATTGTCGCCGTGGCCGCAGCACTGGTGCGGGCGATCTGGTTCACGCCGATCGAAGCGCGGCAGGGACTTGCCCAGAAGATTTTCTACGTGCACGTGCCGTCGGCGTTCATTGCGCTCTACGTCGCGTTCGCACTGCTGGCGATTTCCTCGGCGCTCTATCTCTGGCTGCGCGACCCAC